>JALZAO010000028.1 GCA_030948305.1 Pseudomonadota bacterium | reverse complement strand
TCGGCACCGAGCGCGATAGCCTGCCGTTTCAGATCGACGGCGTCGTCTACAAGGTCAATTCGTTCGCGCACCAGGAAAGCCTCGGCTTCGTCTCGCGAGCGCCGCGCTTCGCGCTCGCGCACAAGTTTCCGGCGGAGGAGCTTCCGACCGAGGTCCTGGCCATCAACGTGCAGGTGGGACGCACCGGCGCGCTGACGCCGGTGGCGCGGCTGAAGCCGGTATTCGTCGGCGGCGTGACAGTGGTCAGCGCGACGCTGCACAACGAAGACGAGGTGCGGCGCAAGGACGTGCGCGTCGGAGACACGGTCATCGTTCGCCGCGCGGGCGACGTGATACCCGAAGTGGTTCGGATATTGCCCGAGAGCCGGCAGCGGAATGCGCCGCAGTTCGTGCTGCCCAAGCGATGTCCGGAATGCGGCTCCAAGGTGGTTCGCCTGCCCGACGAGGCGATCGCGCGCTGTTCCGGCGGTCTGGTGTGTCCGGCACAGCGCAAGCAGTCGCTGCTTCATTTTGCCAGCCGCCGCGCGTTGGATATCGAGGGGCTCGGCGACAAGCTGGTCGATCAGCTGGTCGATGCCGGACGGGTGCATACACCGGCTGATCTCTACAAGCTCGATGTCGCGGCGCTGGCCGCGCTCGAGCGCATGGCCGACAAATCCGCGGCAAACGTCGTCGCCGCGATCGACAAAAGCAGAACGACCACGCTTAGGCGCTTCATTTACGCGCTGGGCATCCGCCACGTCGGCGAGACCACCGCGGCGGACCTGGCGCAGCATTTCGGGACGCTCGACGCCTTGCTGGCCGCCAACGAGCAGGCGCTGCTCGAGGTACGCGACGTCGGGCCGGTGCTGGTCCAGAGCATCCTGCAGTTTTTTGCCGAGCCGCATAACCGGCAGGTGATTGCCCAGTTGCGCGCCGCCGGGGTACATTGGACCGAGACGGCACCCAAGCGCGTACCGGCTGGAAAGTTTTCGGGTCTGACGTTCGTCATCACCGGTACGCTGCCCACGCTCTCGCGCGACGATGCCAAGGCGCTCATCGAGGAGCACGGCGGCAAAGCAGCTGGCAGCGTGTCGAAGAAGACCTCGTATGTGGTTGCCGGCGCCGAGCCGGGCAGCAAACTCGACAAGGCCGGCGAGCTCGGCGTGCCGGTCCTGGATGAACAACAATTGATGGCAATGGTCGCCCATGGGCGGATCAAACGATGACAAGCGCTAGAGTGACCAAGGCGGTGTTCCCGGTCGCGGGCCTGGGCACCCGCTTTCTGCCCGCCACCAAGGCGAACCCCAAGGAAATGCTGCCGGTGGTCGACAAGCCGCTGATCCAGTACGCCGTCGAGGAGGCGGCCGCGGCCGGGATTACCGACATGATCTTCATCACCGGGCGCAACAAGCGCGCGATCGAAGACCATTTCGACAAGGCCTATGAGCTGGAGACGGAGCTCGTCGCACGCAACAAGACCGCGCTTCTGGAGGCAGTGCAGGCGGCCACCCCGCGCGGCATCAACTTCATTTACATCCGTCAGACCGAAGCGCTCGGCCTCGGCCATGCGGTGCTCTGCGCCGAGCCGGTGATCGACGACGAGCCGTTCGCGGTCTTTCTTGCCGACGACCTGATCGATTCCACCGTGCCCGTGATGCGGCAAATGACCGACATTGCCGAACGCGAGCATTACTCGGTGATCGGCGTCATGCCGGTGTCGGAGGAGGAAGTCGGAAGTTACGGCGTCGTCGAGACCGAGGCCATGGTCAGCCGCGTCGGCCGGGTCACCCGCATCGTCGAAAAGCCAAAGCCGGGGATGACACCATCGCGTCTTGCCGTCGTCGGACGCTACATTCTCACGCCGCGTATCTTTCATCACTTACGCGCCATGCCGGCAGGCGCCGGCGGCGAAATTCAATTGACCGATGGCATCGCGCGCCTGCTCGACGATGAAAAGGTGCTCGCCTACCAATTCGAAGGGCGCCGTTACGACTGCGGGAACAAGCTCGGATATCTCGAAGCGACCGTGGAGCTGGGAGTCAAACATCCGGAAATCGGGGCGAGCTTCGCCAACTTTCTCAAGCGTCGGCAATGACGCTCAACGAGCTTCGCTACATCGTCGCGGTGGCGCAGGAAAAAAACTTCGGTCGTGCCGCGCAGCGCTGCTTCATCAGCCAGCCCGCGCTGTCGGTGGCGATTCAGAAGCTGGAGGAGGAGCTGCAGACGCAGCTCTTCGAGCGGGGAAAGAGCGAGATCACGGTCACGCCGGTCGGAGAGCGCATCGTCGAGCAGGCGCAAAAAGTGCTGGAAGAGGCGGCGCGAATTCGCGATATTGCCCAGGCCGGGCGAAACCAGCTGGCGGGACTATTCCGCCTGGGCGCGATCTACACGGTAGCGCCGTATCTGCTGCCCGACCTTGTGCCGGCGCTCAACGCGCTGGCGCCGGAGATGCCGCTGGAAATCGAGGAAAACATCACCGAGCAGCTCGAGGCTGCGCTCAAGACCGGCCGCATCGACGCGGCGATTATCGCACTGCCTTTTCAGCCGCCGGGCATCGTCACCGAATTCCTGTACGAGGAGCCGTTCCAGGTCGTCGTCCCGCAGCGCCATCCCTGGGCCAAGCGCAAAACGATCGATCCTTCCGAGTTGGCCGGCGAGCACGCGATCCTGCTCAACGTCGGCCATTGCTTTCGCGACCAGGTGCTCGAAAGCTGCCCGGAGCTCAATCGCGGCGACGCGCCGGTGACGCGCAGCAATTCGCTGGAGACGATCCGCAACATGGTGGCGTCTGGATTGGGCATTTCGGTCCTGCCGCGCGACGCGTTGACGCCGAAATACCATAGTCGGCTGGTGGTGCCGGTGCCGTTCGCCAAGCCGGTGCCGTCGCGGCGCATTGCGCTGGCCTATCGCAGGAGTTTTCCGCGTCCCGCGGCCATCGCCGCCATCCGTGAAGCAGTCGCCGCCTGTCGCGGGGCGAAGGCGAAGGTGCGATCGGTCGCTTGAACGTTCGGACAGCGGTTGCGCCGCCCTCAGAAGCCGTACAGTCGAGCCGGATTGTCGACCAGAATCCGCTGACGTGTAGCGTCATCGCGCGCCCACTGCAGCAGCAAATCGAGCATCGAGGCGGTGTCAGGAGCCGGGCTGCGGCCGGGATGCGGCCAGTTGCTCGCCCACACGCACCGGTCCGGCACCGCGGCAACCAGGGCCTGTGCCAGCGCGGAGACGTCATCATAGTGCGGCGGGCCGGTCTTCGAGGTCTCGTAAGGCGCCGACAGCTTGACCCAGGTATTGCCGCCGTCGAGCAGTCTCAGCAAGGCCTGAAATCCCGGATGATCCGTCGCAACCGGTTCCAGGAACTTGCCGTTGTGGTCGATGACCAGCGGGACCGGCAATCTCGCAAATACCTTTTCATGCTGCTCGAGGTCACGGCCATCGAGCTGCATCTGCACGTGCCAGCCAAAGTCGGCGACGCGCGCTGCCATCGTTTCCAGCGTTTCCAGCGGCAGCATGCCGCCGGGCAGAAGATGGTAGCGGATGCCGCGAACGCCCGCGCGGGTTAGCCGATCGAGCTCGGCATCGCTCGCGCCGGATTCGACGATGGCGATCGCTCGCGCGCTTTCGCTTAAGCCTGCGAGCGCTTCCAGCATGCAGCGGTTGTCGAAGCCATATCCGTTCGGCTGTACGAGCACCGCTCGCGACAAGCCCAGCGCTTTCCGCACGGCCAGATAGTCCTTCAGCGGCGCGTGCGGCGGTTTGAACACTGCCTGCGGCACCAGTGGATATCGATCCTCGTAAACATGCATGTGGCAATCGCACGCGCCGGGCGGCGCGACCAGTTTCGGCGGCGTCATCGGAAAAGATTTTTCATCGAAGGAGGCGCCGGTGGCGAATTTCGGACAAGATGACATTTCGGTGGCGCAACATCAAGTACAATTCACGCCGTCGAAATCGCGTGTCTCGATCGCAGTCACCGCCGGGCGTCGCCTCGTGACGCGCCGGCGCGTTCATTTTCATGGAGCAAGCTATGGCCTCGGACCTCAAGGGAAAAGTCGTCCTCATCACCGGTGCGTCCACCGGCATCGGCGCCGCGGCGGCACGCGCCTTTGCCAGCCTGGGCAGTCGACTGCTGATCCACTACAACGCGAGCAAGGAAGCGGCCGAGTCGGTTGCCGGCGACATCAAGTCGCAGGGCGGTGAGGCGCACCTGGTCGGCGGAGACGTCACGCAGACCGTGAATATCAAGCGCATTGTCGCCGAGTCGCTGGCCGCGTACGGCAGGATCGACGTCCTGATCAACAACGCCGGCGGCATGATCGGCCGCACCAAGATCGACGACTATAGCGACGATTATCTGCGCCAGGTCTTGGCGCTTAACGTGACCCAGGTCGCGATGTTTATGCACGAGGTCATTCCGGTGATGCGCAGACAGGGAGGCGGCAACGTCATCAACGTCACCTCGATCGCAGCGCGTCACGGCGGGGGTGGCGGCGCGATTATTTACGCGGGTGCCAAAGGCTTCATTTCGACCGCCACGCGGGGGTGGGCCAAGGAGGTGGTCGGCGATAAGATCCGCGTCAACGCAGTCTCACCCGGCGTCATCACGACGCCGTTTCACGAGCGCTACTCCAATGCCGAGCAGCTCAAGGCGATGCAGGCCACCATCCCGATGAACCGGCTCGGGAGCCCGGACGAGTGTGCCGGCACTTTCGTATACCTCGCCTCGGACGAAATGAGCGGCTATGTCACCGGGCAAATCATTGAGGTCAACGGCGGCCAATACATGCCGTAGCGCAAGTGTGCGGAAGCGATCAAGCGCTGCCGACCAGGGGCGGCAGCTCCGACAGGGAGTTGAGCACCGCGTCGGGTTTGGGCCCGTGCCGATCGAGCGGGGCACGATTGCGATTGATCCAGAAAGAAGTGAAGCCGAATGCCTTGGCGCCGATGGCGTCCCACGCGTTCGCCGACACGAAGCCGATCCGGATCGGCAGACATTTCAAGTGATCGAGCGCCAGCTGATAGACCCGCGGGCTGGGTTTGTAAATTCCGGCGGCGTCGACGGAAAGGATCACATCGAGATGACGGCCGACCCCGGTGGCGGCGGCCAGGGGCTCGAGCATTGCGCGCGTGCCGTTGGAAAGGATCAATCGCGGGCGAGGCCCCAGACGCGCCAGCGTCGGCGCCGCGTCGGCGTAGGCGGACAGGTCGAGATAGGCGTCGAGCAAACGGTGGCGGGCCGCGCCGGCGAGGGCCAGGCCCATTGCCTCCGCGGCGTAATCCAGCGCGTGTGCCGTCACGGCGGCGAAATCCTCGCGCCGCTGCGTCGGACTCTGCATCAGGCTCTGCAACCAGGCGTATTCGAGCTGCTTCGAGCGCCACAGATCCGCCAGCGCCGCGCCGCGGCCAGGAAAAAGGCGCTCTACCGTTGCCGCGACCGAGTGCACGTCGAACAGCGTTCCATACGCGTCGAAAACCAGCGCATCGATTAGAAACACAGACGTCGAGTTTGCAATCATCGCGGCACCTCAATGCAGATTTCTCTGCCATGCTATGCAAAAATTGGCACGATAGGTGCAACTGAAGCAAACGCAGGCAAAAAAATAGGGGTTACACTTGCGTGTAACCCCTTGGTTCCATGGTGGGCGATACTGGTATCGAACCAGTGACCCCTGCCGTGTGAAGGCAGTGCTCTACCTCTGAGCTAACCGCCCCACGCGAACCCAGACAGGAGCGAGTATTTAAGCACGCGGCTTGCGCGAGGGTCAAACAGACGTCTGACCTTGTCTATGTATGTCCAGGACAAAAACCGCGTCGATGTAGTGCGCTTTAGCCGCCCGAATGGCCCGTCGAGACGTGTTGCTCACCAGGCCCTTTTCCTAAGCTTCTAGACTCAAAAGCAAAAACCCAAGTGGCGCAAGTCTTGCTAAAAGACCCTCAAACTCCGCATTTTTCATCCGTGTCCCGCCTCCATTACGATGAGATGCGAGCCGGCGACGGGTCGGTCCGCCGTCATTACCAAGGATTTGCCGATTGGTTGGACCGAACGCCGGCCGAGCAAATCGCCCAGAAACGCGAGGAAGCCGAGCGCGCCTTCCATCGCGTCGGCATCACCTTTGCGGTTTACGGGGAAGACGCCGGCACCGAACGCTTGATTCCCTTTGACATCGTCCCGCGCATCATCCACGCCGCGGAATGGCGACTGCTCGAGCAGGGTCTGAAGCAGCGCGTGAAGGCGCTCAACCTTTTCCTGAGCGATATCTATCACGAACAAAGCATCCTGAAGGCGGGCCTGATGCCCGCGGAACGAGTGCTCGGCAACGCGCAATACCGGCGCGAAATGCAGGGCATGCAAGTGCCCGGGGGAATCTACACGCATATCGCGGGCGTCGACGTCGTGCGTGTCGCGGAAGGCGAGTACTTCGTTCTGGAAGACAACCTGCGCGTGCCTTCCGGGGTGTCCTACATGCTTGAGAACCGCAAGATGATGATGCGGCTTTTCCCCGAACTGTTTGCGCGTCAGGCGATCCGACCGGTAGAGCATTACCCCGACATGCTGTTGGAAAATCTGCGAGGCGTGGCACCCGCGGGCGAGGACGAGCCCGAGGTCGCCTTGCTGACCCCGGGAGCGCACAACTCCGCCTATTTCGAGCACGCGTTTCTCGCCCAGCAGATGGGCGTCGAGCTGGTCGAGGGGCAGGATCTCTTCGTGCAAAACGATGCGGTCTACATGCGTACGACGCGCGGCCCGCGGCGGGTGCACGTGGTCTACCGGAGGGTCGACGACGATTTTCTGGATCCGCTCGCGTTCAGGCCGGATTCGATCCTCGGAGTGCCGGGCTTGTTTGCGGCGTACCGGGCAGGCAAGGTAACGCTTGCCAACGCCATAGGCACCGGAGTCGCCGACGACAAATCGATCTATCCGTACGTGCCCGAGATGATCCGGTTCTATCTGACGGAGGAGCCGATTCTCAGCAACGTGCCGACCTATCAGTTGCACAAGAAGGACGACTTGAGCTATTGCCTGGATCACCTTGCTGAGTTGGTGGTCAAGGAAGTGCACGGCGCCGGCGGCTACGGCATGCTGGTCGGCCCGGCTGCGAGCAGCGCCGAGCGGGACGCGTTTCGCGCCCGCATACTGGCGCAGCCGGAAAAGTACATTGCGCAACCAACGCTCGCGCTGTCGACCTGCCCGACCTTCACCGCCTCGGGCCTCGCGCCGCGCCACATCGATCTTCGGCCTTACGTGCTTTCGGGCAAGACCGTCAACCTGGTGCCTGGAGGTCTGACGCGCGTGGCGCTGCGTGAGGGCTCGCTGGTGGTCAATTCGTCGCAGGGCGGCGGCACCAAGGACACTTGGGTGATGGCGGGATAGCGCCGTCCGGGAAAATCCGATGCTTTGTCGCACCGCCAACGAGTTGTACTGGATGGGCCGGCACATCGAGCGGGCCGAAAACACCGCGCGCCTGCTCGACGTTACCTACCGGATGGCGCTGCTTCCGTACGAGGCGATCGAGCCCGGCCTTGCGTGGGCCGAGCCCTGGGCGGTGCCGCTGATCACTTCCGGTCTTGCCTCCGATTTCTACGACAGCTTTCAGCAACTCTCGGCCGAGAACGTGCTGCGCTACATGATTCTCGACGCCTCCAACACATCGTCGATCTACTGCTGCCTGCGTTCCGCACGCGAGTCGGCTCGAGCGGTGCGCGGCGCGATCACGTCGGAGATGTACGAAGACCTCAATTCCGCGTGGCTGGACATGCGCGCGTACGATTACAATCGCATCCAGGCGTCCGGCGTCTCGGAGTTTCTAGAATGGGTCAAGATGCGCTCGCACCTCTTTCGCGGCGTAACCTTCGGAACCATGCTTCGCGACGAGGCGTACCACTTCATCCGCCTTGGCACGCACATCGAGCGTGGCGACAACACCGCGCGCATTCTGGACGTCAAGTACCACACCTTGCTGCCGTCCGCCGCCGACGTCGGTGGCGCGGTCGACTATTACCAATGGAGCGCGCTGCTGCGGTCGGTATCGGGCTTCGAGTCTTATCGCAAGATCTACAGCGACGTGATTACGCCGCGGCGGGTGGCCGAGCTGCTGATACTGCGCGAAGACATGCCGCGATCGCTGCATTCGTGCATGAACTTCATTCACGAAACGCTCAAGGTACTATGCGACGACAACTCGAGGGAGATCGAACGCGTCGCCGGCGAATTGCACGCGAAGCTTCACTACGGTCGCACCGACGAAATCATCAAGTTGGGGCTGCACGAATACCTCATGGATTTCCTGGACAGCATCTCGGAGCTGGGAGGCGAGATCAACACCCATTTCCTGGTGCCGGGCTAGCGTATGTTGGGGCGGAGCCATGCAGCCAGCGCGTCGGTGTTCATGGAAGGCGCAGGCCCTCATTTGTGGCTGCGCTTGCGCGTGGTAATCCACCCTAAGCGCCAATCCGGTAGAATCGCGCCTCTGTTGCACGCCCACCGCTCATGACTTATTGCGTTGCCATGTCGCTCGATGCCGGGATGATTTTTGCTTCCGACTCGCGCACCAATGCCGGCGTCGACCAGGTCGGCAAGTTTTCCAAGATGCGCGTCTTCGCCCGCGAGGGTGATAGGATCATCGTCACGCTTTCGTCCGGCAACCTGTCCATGACGCAGAGCGCGCTCAATATCCTGGAGCAGCGGGCGCGCTCCGGCGACAGTCAGCAGCAATTGTGGAATGCGACGTCGATGTTCGACGTGGCGAGGCTGGTCGGCGACGCGCTGCGCGAGGTAAAAACCCGCGACGGGCACTATCTGTTGCAGAACAATATCGATTCTCACGCCAATTTCATCGTCGGCGGCCAGCTACGGGGCGAGCCGCCGCGCCTGTTCGAGGTCTACTCCGAAGGTAATTTCATCGAGGCGACGCCGGACACCTGCTATTTCCAGATCGGCGAGAGCAAGTATGGAAAGCCGGTGATCGACCGGGTCGTCACCCGCGCGACCGGTCTTCAGGAAGCCACCAAGTGCACGATCGTGTCGTTCGATTCCACCATGCGCTCGAACATATCGGTGGGATTGCCGATCGACCTTGCCGTCTATGAGACGGACTCGCTGAAGCTGAAGCTGCAGAAGCGGATCGAGGAGTCCGATCCTTACTTCCGGATGGTTCATACCCAATGGGGAGAAGGCCTGAGGCGGGTGTTCGCCGAGCTGCCCAATCCTGACTGGACCTGATCGGCCGGCCCGTACCTGCTCCTGACAATGGCGGCGCCGCTCGACCCTCGTGCGACCGCCCCCTGCCACTGCTGACATGAATCAGGGAAACGCCGCATGGCGATCCGCGTAGCACTCCGGCATCGCACGACCTACGCGTTCGATCGGCCGATCAACGTGTCGCCGCACGAGGTTCGCCTGCGGCCTGCGCCGCATTGCCGGACGCCCATTCTCGCCTACTCGCTGCAAGTCGAGCCGGCTCAGCATTTCCTGAACTGGCAGCAGGATCCCTACGGCAACTGGGTGGCGCGCCTGGTTTTTCCGGAGCGCACAAGCAAGCTTGAATTCGTGGTCGATCTCGTCGCCGACATGACGGTGATCAACCCGTTCGATTTTTTCGTCGAGCCCTACGCCGAAAGCTTCCCGTTCACCTACGCTCCGGCGCTGGCCAAGGAATTGATTCCGTTCCTGGAAACCGCGCCGCTGGGGCCGCGGCTTGGGCTATGGCTGCAGAACTTTCGTGCCTCGATCAGCCCGACCGAGCAAACGGTGATGATGCTGGTGCGTCTCAACCAGCAGCTCCAGCGCGAGATCCGCTATCTGGTCCGGATGGAGCCGGGGATTCAGACCCCCGACCAGACGCTGGAACAGGCGTGCGGCTCGTGCCGCGACACCGGCTGGCTGCTGGTGCAGATTCTGCGGCACCTGGGCCTCGCCGCGCGTTTCGCGTCGGGCTATCTGATTCAGCTGGTCGCCGACGTCAAGTCGCTCGACGGGCCCGCCGGACCGGAGCGCGACTTCACCGACCTTCATGCCTGGGGCGAAGTGTATTTGCCCGGCGCGGGCTGGGTCGGGTTCGATCCGACATCGGGCTTGCTCGCTGGCGAGGGTCACATTCCGCTCGCGTGCACGGCCGACCCGGGGAACGCGGCGCCGGTCATCGGTGCGACCGATGTCTCCAACACGCAATTCGGCGTCGCGATGAGCGTGAGCCGCATGCACGAGGATCCACGGGTCACCAAGCCCTACAGCGATGTGCAATGGGCGGCGATCGACGCTTTGGGCGAGCAAGTCGACGCCGACCTCGCGGCGCAGGATGTGCGCCTTACCCAGGGCGGCGAGCCGACGTTCGTTTCGATCGACGACATGGAAGGCGCGGAGTGGAATACCGCCGCGTTCGGCAAGAAAAAACGCGAGCTCGCCGAAGCGCTGCTGCATCGGCT
>JALZAO010000306.1 GCA_030948305.1 Pseudomonadota bacterium | reverse complement strand
GTCGAAGTTCCGATCGGCATCGCGACGGAATACGGCGTGATGGCGCTCGACGACGAATTCCGTGTCGTCGACTTCGATGAGAAGCCACCGCAGCCGAAGCCGGCGCCGGGACGCCACGACATCGCGGTGGCCAGCATGGGGATCTACGTCTTCAACGCGTCGTTCCTTTACGAACAGCTGATTCGTGACGCCGACGATTCGGGATCGAGCCACGACTTCGGAAGGGACATCATCCCGTACCTGATCACTCATCGCCACCGCGTCTTTGGGCATCGCTTCGCGGACTCGTGCGTCAACATGGTCGAAGGCCGACCGTACTGGCGGGACGTCGGCACGATCGATGCCTACTGGGAGGCGAACCTCGACCTCACCCACGTCACGCCGGATCTGAACCTGTACGACGAGCACTGGCCCATCTGGAGCTATCAGGAGCAGCTGCCGCCGGCCAAGTTCGTGTTCGAGAGTCCCAGCCGCTGCGGCGCGGCGTTCGACTCGCTGGTGTCCGGCGGCTGCATCGTCAGCGGCTCGTCGATACGACGCTCGCTGTTGTTCTCCAATGTTCACGTGCACAGCTATTGCAATATCGAAGACTCGGTGGTGCTGCCCGATGTCGAAGTGCATCGCGATGTCGTGCTCAAGAAGTGCGTCGTGGATAGGTACTGCGCCCTCCCGGCAGGGCTCGAAGCCGGCGTCGATCCGACGGAGGACCGCAAGCGTTTCTTCGTCACCGACCGCGGCGTGACGCTGATCACGCCCGAAATGCTCGGACAGGACATGCATCATCTGCGATAGATCGAAGGATGCAGTCCGGGGCGGGCAATAACGGCCAATTTCAAACAACGGTGTCACAGGCACGACCCACACTGGTGTATGACGGCGACTGCGGCATTTGTCGCTACTGGGTCGACTATTGGCAGCGGCTGACCGACGAGCGCGTCGTTTACCGCCCGTACCAGGAAGCCGCGGCGGATTTCCCGACCATTCCGCTCGAGGCGTTTCAACGGTCGATTCAGTTAATCGAGCCCGACGGCAAGATCTATTCAGGCGCCGCCGCGACCTATCGCGTCCTGCGCCGTGCGCCGGGACGCACGTCCTGGTGGTGGTTGTATACGCACCTTCCAGGCTTCGCGGCGGCAAGCGAGTGGTGCTACGACTTCCTCGCTCGCCGTCGCGGCCTGCTCAACCGCATCAGCAAATTCCTGTGGGGACCCGCGCTGGTGCCGGAGCGTTACGAGCTGGTGAGCTGGGTGTTCCTGCGGCTGCTCGGCGCGATCTATGTTGCTGCGTTTGCGTCGCTCGGCGTGCAGATCCTGGGATTGGTGGGCCATGCTGGAATTCTTCCGCTAGGCGATCACCTTGTCGCGGCGCGGCAGGCGCTCGGCAACACGGCCTATCGGGTCCTGCCCACGCTGTTCTGGATTGATTCAAGCGACGCGTTGTTGCTCGCGGGATGCGCGATCGGCGCGCTGCTGGGAGTGCTCGTCGTGCTCAACCGCTTTACGCGGGCCGCGCTCATCGGCCTGTTCGCGCTCTACCTGTCCTACTTCCACGCCGGACAGGACTTCATGGGATTCCAGTGGGACCTGCTTCTGCTCGAAGCCGGGTTTCTGGCGATATTTCTCAGCAGCGGATCGCGCATTGTGATCTGGCTCTATCGCTGGTTTGTCTTCCGCTACCTGTTCCTGGCGGGCGCCGCCAAGCTGCTTTCCGGCGATCCCACGTGGCGCGATTTCACCGCGCTGGAGTATCACTTCTGGACGCAGCCGCTGCCGACCTCGCTCGCCTGGTACGCCGCGGAGCTGCCGAGCTGGCTTCTGGTCGGCGCAACCGCCGCGACGCTGGTCGTGGAGCTCGGGATTGTTTTTTTCATCTTCCTGCCGCGGCGTCCGCGCGCCGTCGCCGCATGCTGCATCGCGCTCTTCCAGACGCTGATCCTGCTCACCGGCAACTACAATTTTTTCAATCTCCTCAGCATAAGCATGTGCGTGCTGCTTTTGGATGATGCGGCCTTGAAGAGCTTGTTGCCGCGGCGGCTGGCAGCGCACGTGCGAGACCGAGCGCGACAGCCGGGACGCCTCGCAACGATGTTCGCGACGGCACTCGCCCTGATCGTCGTGCCGGTGGGGTTGAACCGGATCTCGCAATCGTTGACGGGTTCCGGGCTACCCCTCGCTGATGCGTTGCAAGGGCTGGTCTCGCCGCTGATGATCGTAAATCCCTATGGATTGTTCGCCGTGATGACCACCGGCAGACCCGAGATCGTGATCGAGGGTTCGGCCGACGGGCAGGTCTGGCGCGAGTACGTGTTTCGCTTCAAGCCCGGACCGGTCGCCCGGCGTGCGCGATGGAGCATCCCGCACCAGCCGCGACTCGATTGGCAAATGTGGTTTGCCGCACTCGGCGACCGTACCGACAATCCCTGGTTCGAAAGCCTGATGCGGCGTCTGCTCGAAGGAAGCCCTCCGGTGCTGGCGTTACTCGAGACCAATCCGTTTCCCGACCGCCCACCGAAATACGTGCGGGCGCTACTCTACGATTATCGCTTCGCCGACTCGAGCGTCCGAGTTTCGACGGGTCAGTGGTGGGTACGACGGCTGGACGGACTCTACTTTCCCGAGGTGGCGCTGCGCCTATAATCGACCGATGGCAAGCGAAGCGCCGCAACGGTAGAGCGATGGACTGGCTCATTGTCGCTGCCGCTATCACGCTCGGCGTCTTCGCGACGGCGTGGCTTACGCAGGAGCGCCTGATCTTCTTTCCGCAACCCATCACCTCCACGGCGCACCTGTCAACGCGCGCGGAACCGCTGGAGGTTGTCGCCGCCGACGGCAAGCGCCTCCATGGCTGGATCGTC
>JALZAO010000305.1 GCA_030948305.1 Pseudomonadota bacterium | reverse complement strand
TCAACCCGACGAAGCCGATGCCAGCGGCTACGAGAGCGCGCTCGAGGGGCCATTCGGCGACCACACCGGTTACTACAACGAGGTGGAGCGCTTCCCGGTATTCGCCATAGAGCGCATCACCATGCGCCGCGATCCCATCTATCACTCGACCTACACCGGCAAGCCTCCCGACGAGCCGGCCGTCCTCGGCGTGGCGCTGAACGAAGTGTTCGTGCCGATCCTGCAAAAACAGTTTCCGGAAATCGCCGACTTCTACCTCCCGCCCGAGGGCTGCTCGTATCGCCTCGCCGTGGTGAGCATGAAAAAGCAGTATCCCGGCCACGCCAAGCGCGTGATGTTCGGCGTGTGGAGCTTCCTGCGCCAGTTCATGTACACCAAGTTCATCATCGTGACCGACGACGACGTCGACGTGCGGAACTGGAAGGAAGTGGTCTGGGCGATCACCACGCGCGTCGACCCGGCGCGCGATACCCTGATCGTCGAGAACACGCCGATCGACTATCTGGACTTCGCCTCGCCGGTCGCGGGACTGGGCGCCAAGATGGGCATCGACGCCACCCACAAGTGGGCCGGCGAAACGTCGCGCGTGTGGGGCCGTCCGATCGCCATGGACGATGCGGTCAAGCGGCGCGTCGACGCGCTGTGGAAAGAGCTCGGGCTGGGATAGCGATCCTCACTAAGCGGCGAGCTTTTCGGCGAAGCGCAGCACCAGCGGCAGCGTGGCGTCGCGAATCATCGCGCCGTAGCGCACTTCGCCTGCCGGCAGCGGATCTTCGACCAGCGCGATGTCTTCCGCGGGACGCCACGCCGCCATCGGCAGCCCGTAGTTGGCGGTTACGGTGCGCAGCCGCTCGACACTCGGCGTCTGCCCGTCCGCCAGCTCCTGGTACAACTCGCGCCAGTGAAACGCGAGATCGGCATTGCTCCGCCGCGCCGCGCAATGGGCCAGCCAGCCGATGAGGATCTTGTTGGTGAGCTGGCGGGCGCTGCGCACCGGAAGATGCGCGAGCGCGACCACTTCGGCGGCGATCCGGGCGTGCTTGACCGGTTGTTGTACTACGGAGTGTCCCGCGTTGGGCAGGACCACATGATTGCCGACGGCGATGACGGCATCGGGCGTGTCGGCAAATGCGCGGGCAACGATGACCTTGTGCAGGCCGTGCCGCTCCTCGGCTAGGCGCCGCTTTGCCCGCGCCAGCACGTTGGCCGGCGGCGCGGCGTCGAATTCCGGAACGTAGGTCTGCCATTGCATCGCCGCGTGGAGACCGTGGGGCAAGGTCGCGAGCACGCCGTCGAGCAAATCGCGGCGTGCGATTCTGAGGAACTCGTCACCGTCGAGCGCGAAGACGAAGTCGGCGCCGTGGCGCGCAAACGCGCGGCGCACGGTGCGGGTCATGATCTCGGATTGCAGATAGCCCACGCTCGGATCGCGTTCGACCTCGAGCGGGAGTCCTTCGGCGACCATCGCGTCCAGGATCTCCGAGGTCCCGTCCTCCGAGCCGTGGTCGACGACCAAAAGCCCGTCGAGCAACGAGAGGTTGTGCCGAACGAAGCTCTCGACGACGTCGGCCTCGTTGCGCAGCATTACCGCACCAAAGAGCTTCATCGCTGTCGGCGCGGCTCGGGGCCCGCCCCAGTGCACACTAAGTGCACACTACGTCAACGCGATGTCAGTCCGTGTCGCTGCGGCGCGGGTGCGCGAGACGTGACACGGCGAAGACGATCGATGCAAGGCGTGCCCATTTGACATACCGCTTCAATCCCACGCGCGGCGCCACGACTTCGAACACTGCCACCAGCGCCGCGGGCTTGGCGATGGCGCTCGCCACCAGGCTCGCCGGGCGCAGGGCCTCGCGCGCGGCGCCGGCATGCAATGCAATCTCCATCCGCTGCAGCCGCGCCCGCGCAATGAGCAGCGCCTTGCGCGCCGCGAGCGTATCAGTCTGATTGCTCATCGCGTTTTCACCCGCGGCGCCGCAATGCCGCAGCGTCGTGCTCGAGCTCTTCCAGGGTCGCCGCGAACGGCGCCGGCGCATCGCGTGATATCTTCCTCAGGCGCACGAAGATCAGCACGGTGATCGCGACGTAGAACAGCGTTACTCCGCCGACTGCCTCGAGACGATACTCATCCCAGAAATAGGCGATGACAAACAGTGACGCGAAAAGCAGCGCGAAAAGACCGAGCACGATGCCGACCGCCGCCAGCAGCACCATTTCCTTGATGTGCTCGCGCGTCTCCGCGAACTCGACGCTGGCGAGCTCGAGACGGGTGCGCAACATGGCAAGCGCGCTGGCGGCGAGTTGCGCCATCGCGCCCATGACGCCGCCTTGCGGACGATTGTCGTTACGCTCGGACACGGTTCAGCGGCGGCTGATCAGCACGCCGACGAGGAAACCGACCGCCGCGGCGGCGCCGATCACCTGCCACGGATTGTCGCGCACATAATCATCGGTAACGCGGGCGGCGGCCTTGGCACGATCGACGGCATCGTCCTGAAGGTCCGACAACTTCGATTTCGCCGCCAGCAGCTTGGCTTCGACCTGAGAGCGCAGATCGCTCGCCCTTTCACCGGTCTCCGCGGCGGCCTGCTTGAGCAGGGTCTCGGCTTCCGCGAGTACATCGCCGAAATCCTTGACCAGCGATTTCCGACCGCGCTCCATTTTTGCAGCAATCATGGTCAACTCCCGTAGATGAATAGGACAGGCTCGCGAGCGCGGCAACCGCGCCCCGAGTTCCGCCCGAGGGTCATTATAACGCCGCGGTATTGTCTGCGACAGCGCGCATCCTCGTCCCTGCTCCTGCTTGTCATCGATCCAAAAAACGTTCACGTTTCATCAGTCGCTACCGCGGGATG
>JALZAO010000027.1 GCA_030948305.1 Pseudomonadota bacterium | reverse complement strand
GCTCTGAAAACCCGTTTTCGTCGCTTGCGCTACTCAGCGCATCGAGTGAGTCGGCATGGCGATGTCGGTCGCCATGCCGTTCTGGCGCCAGCGCAGATCGCCAGGATCCAAGCTATGCGAGTCCTGTGTGTGGGCAGGCGTCGACGGTCGCTCACTCATGGCCTTCAAGATCAGGCCGATCAGCAAGACAATCAGCGACCCTAGCAGGAGGAACGGCTGCACGGCTTCGACATCCAGGGTTGCCGCAAACACAGGGGTAATCGCCGACAGCCCAATGAGAACGCCGGCGGCAAAAGGTCCCGCTCGCTTCAAGGTTTGATTACGCTTGCTCATCGTCATCTCCTGCTTAACATTGATCACGACGTCAATGTAGGCGCATGGTCGGCCATGGAAAATCGGTCATTTGCCGATTTCAATGTAAGACACGCTCCGACGCCGCGTAGGCGGCCACATGCAGATCAACCGCTTGCGGCGCCGCGCGGCACCCGGGGGTTTACGCCGATAAGGGTGTCAACGAAGCCGAGGATGCCGGATGAAACAAATAAGAATCCAGCGCTAACGCACCGGCCTCGCAGCCTTCGACGATGCGCTCCGCGGTCGCGCCCGCTCCCGCGGCGCCCCAGGCAATGAACAAGGGAAGAAAATGTTCCTCGGTCGGGTGCGCCCGCGCCGCGTCCGGCGCGCGGTCGCGATAATGGGTCAAGGCATCGGCGTCGCCCGAGACGAGGCTCTGCTGCAGCCAACGTGAAAAAGCATCGACATAACTCAAAGGCTCCAGACGTCGCGGCGAGGATGCCCAGTCGCGCAAATTATGGGTCGCATGTCCGGACCCTATGATCAGGATGCCTTCATCTGCGAGCGGGCGGAGGGCGTTTCCCAGCCGGAGGTGATGCTCGGTATCGTGGTCCGGCTGCACCGAGAGCTGGACGACCGGAATATCTGCCTCGGGGTACACCCACCGTAACGGAACCCAGGCGCCGTGGTCGAGACCGCGGCAGCCATCGATGCCAGCCGTGATCTCCGCCGCCTTCAGCCGCGCGACGATTTCGGAGGCGATTTCAGGCGCACCCGGCGCGGGGTAGCGCAGGCGGTACAGCTCTTCCGGGAAACCGCCGAAATCGTGGATGGTCTCAGGGCGCGGGCTTCCGGTCAGCATGGGTATCGATGTTTCCCAGTGCGCCGATGCGATGAGCACCGCGCGCGGGCGCGGCAATGTCCGGCCGAGCTCTGCCCAAGCGCGGCCCGCGATGCCCGCATCGATAGCATGCATCGGCGAGCCGTGCGACAGGAAAACAGTGGGCAAGGTCATGACGAGTGCGGCGGACGTGAGCTCACGCGGCGACGGGATCGTTCTGCTTGATCAGGCCTTCCGCGATCATCGCCTCGCGGACCTTCGGACGCCCCGCAACCTGCGCCTTGTACGCCGTCAAGACCGGCCAGCGCGCGAGGTCTATGCCGACATGCTTGGTCCAGGTCAGCATCGTGAACAGGTAGGCGTCGGCGACGGTAAAGGTTTCGCCCATCAAATAATCCTTGCCTTTGAGTTGCTCGGCTACCCAGTCGAAGCGCTTGCCGATCTTTTCCTTGAGCGCTTCCTTGAATTCTGCCGGCGTCGCTGCCTGGAACAGCGGTCCGAATTGCTTGTGCAGCTCCGCGGTGATGAAGTTCAACCATTCCTGCAGGTGGTATCGCGCCATGGTGCCGGCGGCAGGGGCCAGCTTCGACTTCGGATTGCGGTCGGCGATGTATTGCACGATGGCGGGACCCTCCGTCAGGCGGTCACCGTCGTCGAGCTCGAGCATGGGGACGTAGCCCTTCGGATTCACGGCATAGTAATCGCCGCCGCCTTCGGTCGTATGGGCCTTGGTATCGACCTTGACCAGCGTCGCCTCGAGCCCGGCTTCGAGCAGGGCAATGTGGGGCGACAGCGAGCACGCTCCCGGCGCGTAGAAAAGTTTCATAAGGTCTCCTTGTGTAGTCGCCCGCGTGCTTGCGGACATTTCTAGGATAAATCTTGCTTGGGGCGAGATAAATACGCTAATAATCGATAGACTGTTGCAGGATATGCAACAATTGCGCCTATGGATCGACTGCAGGCGATTACTGCCTTTGCCCGGGTGGTGGAAAGCGGCAGCTTTGCTCGAGCGGCGGAGCGCCTCGACGTTTCCGTTTCGTCCATCTCGCGCCAAGTCTCCGAGCTCGAAGCGCATCTCGACGCACGCCTGTTGAATCGCACCACCCGGCGCCTATCGCTGACGGAGAGCGGACGGGCGTTCTACGAGCGCTGCGTTCAGCTGCTTGCCGATCTCGAGGAAGCGGAGGAATCGGCGAGCGCGGGAACGGCCCGGCCTCGCGGAACACTGCGGCTGACCTGCGGAACCACTTTCGGAGCACGGCATCTGGCTCCGGCGATTGCCGAATTCGTCGCCCGCCATCCGCAAATGCGCTTCGACGTTGAGCTCTCCGATCGCGCGGTGGACCTGGTGGACGAAGGCTTCGATGCCGCGGTGCGCATCGGCAAGATCGGCAGCCAGCAGCTGGTGGGTCGCAAGATCGGCGTAACGCATCTGGTGTGCTGCGCATCGCCCGCCTATCTCGAGCGCCACGGGGTGCCACAAAAGCCCGAGGACCTCGCCACGCACGCCTGTCTCACCTACGAATATTCGCCCCAGAAGAACGTGTGGCCGTTTCGGGACAGCTCTGGCGGCGACCGCTCGGTGCGCGTCGACGGTCCGCTGCACGCCAATAACGGCAGATTTCTGGTGGCGTTGGCGGTCGCCGGCGTGGCGATCACCATCGAACCGGACTTCATCGTCGGCCCTGACGTGCGTGCGGGACGCTTGGTGCCGCTGCTACGGGCGTTCGAAGCGGCGCCGGCCAATATTTATGTGGCCTATCCCAGCCGGCGACATTTGTCGGGTAAGGTGCGTGCCTTCGCCGACTTCCTGGCCGCGCGATTCACGCAGCCGGAGTGGCTGCTCGCTTCCCTGGCTACCCATACGACTCTGCGCGGTCTCAAGCCACGTGTGCGGACGCGGGCAGCTCAGCCTAAGGAAGCTTGAGCTTGCCGCCGCCCGGAGGAAGCCCTGCGCCCAAGCCCGGCGTCGAGCCCGGCACCAGTATCGACGACGACGCCTGTCGCCGCAGCTCCTGGAGCTCGCGCATCGCACGGTCGACGCCTTCCTTGGAAGCTTCGCCGTATTTCTGCACCGCCTCTCCCAGCGTCGCGGCATCGATCTCGAAGCTGATCGGCAGTGGTCCCATGTTGGTAAGAATCTGTGCTTCGCCGACGTAGACGGCCGGCCGGGTCTGGTCCGGTCCGCCGTCGCGAGTCACCGGCACCAGCACACGAAGCGTTCCGGCGGCGCGGTCGGTATAAATTTCCTCGCGATAAAGCGACGTCGCGTCCATTTTGGATTCGGGGCGCGCTGCTGGTTCGTTTGCCATGACATTCCTTACGAGTCGCCAGTGTGCAAGGATACTAAACTGCGAGCCAGTTGCGCAGGCTGCCGAGGCGCAAACCGCTGCGCGATTCCTTAATACGCGTATTCGAGCGGGAAAATGCCGTCATTCCGTAATACTTCGTTACATATCGAGCGTTTCGAAGCGTGTTGCGTCGTGTTGTCAGCCGAACTTCGCCTGCCGCGTTAAGTCTAAAATGACATCATCGAGGAGGTGATCATGAAACGCATCTTATTGACAATGGTCGCGGGACTTGCGCTCGCCGTCGGAAGCGGAACGGCACTCGCCCAGCATAGTGGCGTTGGACACACGGGTGGCGGGCATGGCGGTGGCGGGCATGGCGATTGGCATGGTGGCCACGGCGGCTGGCACGGCGGCTGGCACGGCGGAACGCGCATCGGGATCGGCATCGGCTTCCCTGGATTTTATTGGGGTCCGGGATGGGGTTACTACGGATATCCGTACTACGCGGGATATCCGTACTACACGAGCTATCCGTATTACGCCACGTATCCTTATTCCTATTCGGATGAGCCGATTTATGCCGACCCCGCCCCCGGCGCTTACATTCAGCGCGAGATGAATAGCGCCCCTCAGGGCTCCCAGGGTCAGTATTCGTACTACTGCCCAGACCCTGCGGGCTACTATCCTCAGCTCCAGAATTGTCCGAAGGGCTGGCTGAAAGTTGTTCCCGAGAATTCGCCGCGGCCGCCCCGATAGCTGAAAAATAACCGAAGGGGAGAGCGTCAAATGAGAACCTCGAAATCACGCCTTGCGTTGGCCGGAGCGCTCTGCAGCGCCGCGCTGCTTAACGCCTGCGTCACGGTGCCGACCGGCCCCAGCGTCATGGTGCTGCCTGGCACGAACAAGAGCTTTGAGCAGTTTCAAGCCGACGGTTACGCCTGCAACCAGTACGCCCAGCAGATGACCGGAAATGCCGGACAGGCAGCTGCAGACGCCGCGACCGCCAATGCGGTGGCCGGCACCCTGATCGGTGCCGCCGCGGGAGCGGCTATCGGCTCTGTGACCGGTCGCGCGGGCCCGGGCGCCGCGATCGGCGCGGGAACCGGCTTGCTTTATGGCAGCGCGGCGGGCAGCAACGCGGCCGGGATGTCGTATTACCAGGTGCAGCGCCGCTGGGATCAAGCGTACGTGCAATGCATGTACGCCAAGGGTAATCAGGTTCCGGTGCGTGCCGGATATCGCGGCCCGCCGGCGCGCATGGCGCCGCCCCCGGGATATGGGCCATACGGGCCGCCCGCGGGCTGACTTGCGCTTGCTCGTTTACCGCGCCGCGCGCGAGTGACTTCGCACGCGGCGCAATCGTTTGTGGCTTCGCCTTGAAGCGGCGAGCCGCTCGCGCCGCGGCCTCCTGAATCCGGTTGTGAATGAGAGGCGTTGCGCGTCGGCCGCAAGCGTCGACTCGCAATTCCCCGTCGATCCCCACGCTTCGCGTAGGGCCCCTCGCCGGGTGGCTCGCGCCGCTAATTCTGCAGCACCCACTTGCCGTTCTGAATCTGCACCATCACCCGGGCCCGCGCGTCGAGGCCTAAGTGGTCGGTCTTGCTCATCTTGACCGCGCCATTGGTCACTTCGAGTCCCTTGGTTTGCTCCAACGCCTCGCGTAGCGCGCGGCGAAACTCCTTGGTTCCCGGCTGCGCTGCCTTGAGCGCCTGAGGAATCGCGTTGGCAAGCACCAGACACGCATCCCAGGTGTATGAGCCGAATGCGGAAACGCTGCCGGCACCTTGCGCGGCTTCGTACATCCTCACGTATTCCTGGGCGCGTTTCTTGGCCGGATGAGTGTCCGGTAACTGAGCGGAGACGATGACCGGGCTGGCCGGCACGAATCCTCCCTCTATATCCTTGCCGCCGACTCGCAGAAAATCGTTGTTGGCCACACCGTGATTGAAATAGAGCTTGCCCTTGTAACCCTGCTCGATGAGCGTGCGCGCGGGCAGCGCCGCGGGCGTTCCGGAGGCGCCAATGACAATGGCGTCCGGCTTGGACGCGATGAGCTTCAACGCCTGCCCGGTGACGCTGGTGTCCTTGGGTGCGAAACGCTCGTTGGCGGTCATCGGAATTTTGCGCGCCGCGGCGGCCTTGTCGATCTCGGCGAAAAACGCCTCGCCCAGCGCGTCGTTGAAGCCGACGTAGCCAAGCGTCTTTACGTTGTTCTTTTCCATGTGCTCCAGAATCGCGCCGGCCATCATTACGTCGGTCTGCGGCGTCTTGAACACCCACGCCTTTTTTGCATCGACGGGTTCGATGAT
This sequence comes from Pseudomonadota bacterium, assembly GCA_030948305.1. GTDB lineage: Bacteria > Pseudomonadota > Gammaproteobacteria > Burkholderiales > Casimicrobiaceae > PALSA-1003. The sequence goes on along the minus strand of JALZAO010000027.1, from coordinate 4,708 downwards.
GCGTACCGACGACGCGAGAGAGATGGTCGGGGTTTCGCCTTCCGCCACGACGTCGGTCATGGCCAGCGAGTTGGGCGTGGTGGTCGAACCGATGATCGCGTCGACCGAGCTCTCGCCAATCAGCTTCTTGGCGTTCTGCACCGCGAGCGTGGTGTCGCTGGCGTCGTCGAGAACGATGTACTCGACGCTCTTTCCGGCGATGGTCCTGGAGCACATGGCGACGGTGTTCTTCTCCGGAATGCCGAGCGATGCCGCGGGTCCGGTTGTCGACACCGTCACGCCGATCTTGATCTGCGCCTGCGCCGCGCCCACCAGCGTCAACATCGCCGCCGCAACCCCGCAAATGATGGTTTTGTTCATCGAGCCTCCTTGTTGTTTTCGACCGCCTGGAGATCCCATGATAGCGGAACGTGCGGAAGGGCCGTCCCGGTCCGCAACACCGCTTGATGCGTGATCGAAGCGCCTCCGGGCGGTTCCAGAAACTTCAACTCTGGAAGCATCTCGACATCGGCCTCGATCGGCGCAAGTAGATCACGGGGCGACAATGGCCGGCAGGTGCGGGAACCCGCGAAAGCGCGCCCGCCCGTCGCGGACGGGATCGGCGGTGAGGGCGTAGTCGGGGAATCGCCGCAGAAACCGCGACAGCGCCACTCGCGCCTCCAGACGTGCGAGATTGATCCCCGCGCAAGTGTGAATGCCGAAAGCAAACGCTAGGTGACGGTTTGGCTCGCGCGCGATATTCAATCTGTCCGGCTCGGGGAACTGGGCCGGATCGCGGTTGGCAGCGCCGATGCCTATGGTGATGCGTGAATCCGGAGGAAGCCTGAAGCCGCCGACATCGATGTCCGCGGTGGTGATGCGGTTGCCGAGCTGGACCGAGCTTTCGTAGCGAAGGAACTCCTCGACCGCCGTCTTCGTTCTCTCCACGTCCTCGGACTGCTCGATCAATTTTGCCTTCTGGTCCGGCCATTTGGAGAGCGCATGCAGCGCGCTGCCGATGAGATTGGTCGTCGTCTCATGACCGGCGTTGAGCAGAAAGATGCATTGATGCAGGAGCTGGTTTTCGGTGAGCGGCTCGCTGCCTTCCTCGCCGACGATGAGACGCGTCAATACGTCTGTGTCCGGGTCGCGCAAATGCGCGCGGCGGTCGTCGACGAGGGTCTTCAGATACGCCAGCATGTCGGTGACCGCGCGATTGCCTCTGGCCGCGCGCTCCACTGTCAGCACCGGCTCGAGAGCTCCCAGAATGTCCAGCGACCAGCCGCGTAAGGGCCCGCGCTCATCGTGCGGAACGCCCAGCAGATTGCCGATGATACCGATCGGAATCGCCGCCGCGAAGTCGTCGATGAGATCGACCTCGCGTTTCTCGCTCATCAATGCGAGCAATCCGTCGACCAGCTTGACCAGGCCCGGTTCCATCGCGGCGATATGCCGCTGGCTGATCGCGCCGACGATCGCGCGCCGGACGCGCGTGTGCAGGGGAGGATCGTTGAAGATCAGGCTCGTCGTGTGGTGCTCGAAGAGCGGCGTCGCGCCGTATTTCGCGCCGAACTCTTTTTTCTTGTCCGAGCTGAAAGCCTTGAAGTCCCGGTACACCGGCGCGATGTCATCGTAGCGAGTGAGAAACCAGGATCCGTCCGGCATGCGCTTGACCGGCTCGTGCTCGCGCAGTGCGCGATAATAGGGATAGGGATCGGCGTAGAAGTCGGGCGGAAGCTTGGTCAGATCGAAGCTGGCCGCGATTTCCCGTGTATCCCGCGCATCGATGTCCGCGATTGCCATCGAGCGCAGTTTACCGCAAGGTTTTTAAAGCCGGGCGGGCATCGCTCGGACGTCGTCGCACAATGGCGTAGCTCATGTCCATCGAACCGCTCCGACACATCGCGCATCTCGACATGGATGCCTTTTATGCATCGGTCGAGCTGCTGCGCTATCCGGAGCTGCGCGGCAAGCCGGTGGTGATCGGCGGAGGCCGCCGGCATCAGCCCGAGGAAATCATCGATCCGGTCGGAGGCCAGGTCACGCGCAAGTTTGCCACGCTGCGCGGCTATGTAGGCCGCGGCGTGATCACGACCGCGACCTACGAGGCGCGCGCGCTCGGGCTGCATTCGGCGCAGGGCTTGATGAAGGCGGCGCAGCTTGCTCCCGATGCGATTTTGCTGCCGACGGATTTCGAGCGGTATCGCGATTATTCGCGGCGTTTCAAGGCGGCGGTGCGGACCATCGCGCCACAGATCGAAGACCGCGGCATCGATGAGATCTATATCGATCTCACCGGCGTTCGACTGCCGGAGCACGACGTCGATGTCGAGGCAGAGGGAGAAGCATGGTGGCGCGCGCGCGACGTCGCCAAGGCAATCAAGGAAAGCGTGCGCGCGGAGACTGGGCTGTCGTGCTCGATCGCGGTGGCGCCTAACAAGCTTCTGGCCAAAATCTCCTCCGAGCTCGATAAGCCCGATGGCCTGACCATGCTTGCCGCCGACGATATCGCACGGCGTATCTGGCCGCTGCCGCCGCGCAAGATCAACGGCGTCGGACCGAAAGCGAGCGCCCGGCTCGAGGCGCTGGGCGTGCGCACTATCGGCGAGCTGGCCCACGCCGATCCCGCCTGGCTGATCGAGCATTTCGGCAAGAGCCACGGCGCGTGGATGCACGAGGCTGCCAACGGCCGCGACGACCGCCCGGTGGAGACTTTCAGCGAGCCCAAATCGATCAGCCGCGAGACGACGTTCGAGCGCGATCTCCATCCGGCGCGCGACCGCGAAGCGCTGTCGCGGATCTTTACCGAGCTTTGCGTCGGTGTCGCCGACGACCTGCAGCGCAAGGGTTACGTGGGCAGGACGATCGGGCTCAAGCTTCGCTTCGACGACTTCAAGACGGTGACGCGCGACCAGACCATTGCCGCGCCGACGCAGGACGCGCGCGCGATCCGGCGTGCGGCCGGCGAATGTCTGAAGCGCGTGCCGCTCGATCGCAGGATCCGGCTCCTGGGTGTGAGAGTGGGCGCGCTCTGTGCCATTGAAGCGGCCGATGATTCAGCACAGACTTTCGCGCGGGAACCCACGACGTTCCTACTCGACTAGGTTCGGCGCAACGAATCCGCGCCCCGGCGCGGGCGCACCGTAGTAGATTACGCGCTGATCGAGCACCGACTGAGCTGACACTAGCACAGCCGAAGGAGGATTCATGTTACGTGCAGTACGGAGGCTCGTTGCCGGGCTGGCAGTGATGTCCGGACCAGGTTCGAGCTTGTGATCAAGCCCAGGAGCGCGACTGCGCTCGGGCTCACGTTTCCGCAATCGCTGATGCGCGCGGACAAGATGATCCAATGATGGATCGGCGAACATTCATTCGGAGAGTTGCGACTGGCGTTCTCGCCGTGCCGCACGCCACCTTCGCGCAACAAACGGGGAAGGTGCCGAGGATCGGCATGCTCCTGGCAGGAGCCACGCCGCCTAAGGGGCAGCCCAGCCCGTTGGTCGATGCCTTCCGCGGAGGGCTGCGCGAACTGGGTTACGTTGAGGGACAGAACGTCGTTATGGAGTACCGGTGGTCCGAGGGACAGGACGAGCGTTTCTCCGAACTCGCCACCGAGCTTGTCCGCCTCGATGTCGCGGTGATCGTCGTCCAGAATACGCGCGCCGTCCAGGCGGCCAAGGCGGCGACCAGCAAAATCCCCATCGTCATGGCGGCCGTAGGCGATCCCGTCGGGATCGGGGTCGTGGCGAGCCTGGCGCGACCGGGTGCCAACATTACCGGGCTAAGCACTCTCGACGCGGAACTCGACGGCAAGCGGATCGAGTTGTTGAAGGAAGCCGTTCCGAGCCTCACGCGGATTGCCGTTCTGTGGAGTGCCAACGACTCAGGAATGACGCTGGCGTTCAACCGGGTGGAAGTGGCGGCGCGCGCCCTAGGGCTCTCCCTCCAGAGCCTGCCCGTGCGCGAACCTGACGATATCCCGGGCGCCTTCCACGCCGCCCGCGGCGGGCGAGCCCAAGCGCTCATCGTAACGGCTCAGCCATTCACAATGCGCCACCGGGCCCAGATCCTGGACCTTGTGGCGCAGCATGGGCTGCCCGCGATGTACACGTTTCGGGGATTCGTGGACGCGGGCGGTCTGATGGCTTATGGCCCGCGCCTGGTTGATCTGTACCGCCGAACCGCCAGCTATGTGGATAAGATCCTCCGGGGCGCCAAGCCGGAAGATCTCCCCATCGAGCAGCCAACGAAAATCGAGTTGGTGATCAACACGAGGACCGCAAAGGCACTGGGGCTTATCGTCCCGCAATCGCTGCTGCTGCGCGCGGACGAGGTGATCCAATAAATGCCGACGCGAGCCGACAAAAACAGCGAAGCAGATTCGCGCTCAGGCGGCGAGCGTGTTGATGTGGAGCACTGTCGCCGCACGGGCTCGCGACGATGGATTCTCGGATGAGCTGCCGAGCGCTCTTCTAGCCAAAACGCTAAACTCTTCTTTTCACCGCGGGTAAAGCCCCTCATGGCCTGTCACCGCCGGAAAAGAATCGCGGGCCAGCGATGTCCAAGGAGATTCCGATGAAGAAAAAGCCGCTCTACAAGCATCTGTACGTTCAAGTTCTATTCGCGATTGCATGTGGGGTGCTGCTCGGTCACTTCTACCCCGATACCGGCGCGGCGATGAAGCCGCTGGGCGACGGCTTCATCAAGCTCATCAAGATGATTATCGCTA
>JALZAO010000304.1 GCA_030948305.1 Pseudomonadota bacterium | reverse complement strand
GCTTCGAAGCGCTACATCAACGAACCACGTCCTTGGTCTGCCCGAAAAGGATCTTCTTTTCGGCCTCGGTTCGAATGCCGCCGGCTCCCGGATTGATTTCCTTGGCTTTGGCGTAGGCGCGCTGCGTCGCCGGGCGCGCCTTGATGGCTTCCTTCCAGCGCTTCAGATGCGGAAAGTCGTCGATGTTCTGGCTCTGCCGCTCGGGCAGTACCCACGTATAACTCGCCATGTCGGCGATGGTGTATTCGCCGGTGATGAACTCGCGGTCGGCAAGACGCTTGTTGAGCACCGCGTAAAGCCGTCCCGTCTCGTTGACGTAGCGGTCGATCGCGTACGGAATCTTCTCCGGCGCGTAATGCACGAAATGATGGTTCTGGCCGGCCAGCGGCCCGAGGTTGCCCATCTGCCAGAACAGCCATTGGATGCAGTCCAGACGCGCGCGGAAATCGCGCGGAATGAAGCGCCCGATCTTGTCCGCAAGATATAAAAGTATTGCGCCCGACTCGAACATGGCGATCGGTTCGCCGCCATCGGTGGGCGCGGTATCGACAATGGCCGGGATGCGGTTGTTGGGCGAGATCTTGAGAAATTCCGGCTCGAACTGATCGCCTTTGCCGATGTTCACGGGATGGATCGTGTACGGCATCCCCGTTTCCTCGAGGAACATCGTCATCTTGTGCCCGTTGGGCGTGGTCCAGTAGTAGAGATCGATCATCGGGGTGCTCGAGGTGGAAGCAAATCAGAACGTGCCGGGATAGCCGCCGCCGTCGATGAGCAGGTTCTGCCCGACGATGTAGCCCGCATTCGCGCTGCACAGGAATGCGCACGCCGCGCCAAACTCGGCCGCGCTGCCGAAGCGCCCGGCCGGGTTCGCGCTCATCTGTGCCTTGCGCAATTCCTCGACCGGCTTGCCCGCGGCCTTCGCCCGCAACTCGAGGTTGCCGCGCAGGCGATCGGTGTCGAACGGGCCGGGGAGCAGGTTGTTGATGGTCACGTTATGCCGCGCTACTTTGCGCGCAACGCCGGCAACGAAGCCGGTGAGCCCGCTGCGCGCACCGTTGGACAATCCAAGTATGTCGATCGGCGCCTTGACCGCCGAGGAGGTGATGTTGACGATGCGGCCGAATTCGCGCGCGATCATGCCGTCGATGGTGGCCTTGATCAGCTCGATCGGCGTCAGCATGTTGGCGTCGATGGCGCGTATCCATGCGTCGCGATCCCAGTCGCGAAAGTCGCCCGGCGGCGGGCCGCCCGCATTGTTGACCAGAATGTCCGGCTGAGGACACGCCGCGAGCGCGGCAGCGCGCCCCTCGGCGGTCGTGATATCGCAGGCGAGCCATTGCACGGGGTGGCCGGACATCGCGCCGATTTCCTCCGCGGTCTTGCGCACCGCGCTTTCGGTTCGCGCCAGGATCGTCACCGCGACGCCTTCGCGCGCCAGCGCCTCGGCACAGCCGCGGCCGAGCCCCTTGCTGGCCGCGCACACCAGAGCCTTGCGGCCGGAAATGCCGAGATCCAACTAGCTGCCCTGGTAGTTGTGAACGTTGGGAAAGAACAAATCCTTCCAGGTCGCCGGCCGATCCTTGATGGTGCCGACCTTGGCCATGAACTCCGCCGTCTTCATGATGCTCTTCGGCGTCAGGGTGTATTCGACCAGCGGGTCCTGCATCATCTTCAAGAGCTCGTCGACGCTTTCCTTGGTTCCCGAGATGCGCTTGTAGACTTCCGCCGCGGCACGCTTGTCGCGATTGATCGTCGCAGTGGCTTCCTCGAACGCAGCCACGAAGGCGGCATATGTCTTCGGGTTGGCATCGCGGAACTTGGTCGTGGACCAGACCAGATTGAACGTCGCCGGCCCGCCGAGTATGTCGTAATTGTTGAGGATGCTGCGTATGCCGGGCCTGGCCACTTCCTGATACTGGAACGGCGGCGAGCTGAAATGCGCGGTGATGGTGCCGCTGCCGCCGAGAAGCGCAGTCATCGCGTCCGGATGCGGCAGCGAAACCGTCAGCGGATCGAGCTTGGCATAGTTCTGCTCGCCGAATTCCTTGGCCGCGGCCATCTGCAGCAGGAGCGCCTGCGTCGACACCTTGACCGTGGTCACGGCGATCTTGTCCTGATCGGTGAAGTCGCGAATCGTTTTCACGTTCGGATTCGACGTCACCAGATTCACCGGCATCGAGTTGAGCGCGCCAACGCCTTTGACCTCGTTCGGCGTGCCGTGAGTCTTGGACCAGAGCGTGATCAGCGACGGCACGCCGCCGGTGCCGAAGTCGAGGCTGCCGGAGAGCAGCGCATCGTTCATCGCGCCCGGACCGCCCAGCTTGGCCCAAGTCACCTTGATCTCGCCCAAGCCGGCCGCCTTCGCCTGCTTCTCGATCAGCTTGGAGTCCTCCATGACCATCAAGGCGAGGTAGGACAGGCCGAATTGCTGCGCGGCGCGGACTTCGGTGGTCTCGGCGCGCGCCGGCGTAGCCGCGATCGCGGCGGTCACCAGCAACGCGCCGACAAGACGCGTGCTCGAACGCGCGATAAAGCTCAAGCTCGCACTACGCCAGTTGCGAAATGCCCGCCAGCAGCCATCCCGACCTGCCGTTGACAGGCTTGGTCAGGTTCCATATTTCGTCGACGGATTTCGGCACGGGCTCGCCATCCTCGCGCAAAAGGCCGGTGAAGCGCACGCTCGCCCAATACTTGTCGCCTTCCGTCGTCACCTCGAGTACCTCGGCGTCGAGCGTGACGATTTCGGTTGGTTGGTGCGTGCCGCGCTCGTCGATCTCGCGCCCGATCTCGGCGTTCATCTCGGAGGTCATCACGCTAGCGAGCGCCGCCCGGTCGGCGTTGTCGTAGGAGCGCTGAAT
>JALZAO010000303.1 GCA_030948305.1 Pseudomonadota bacterium | reverse complement strand
GGCCCGGCTTGATGGTGGTGAATTGAAACACTCCGCTGCCGTCGGTGAGGATGCGTCCGAAGCCGCGGAAAGCGTTCGCCGCGAGGGTTTTCTGGCCGTGCTCGGGGTGCGCGTATTTGCCCTGCGCATCTGCCTGCCAGATTTCCAGGACGCCGTCGTTGATCGGCTTTCCTTCACCGTCGGACATCCGGCCCCGGACGGTGACGGGTTCTCCGGGGACTCCGGCCGGCGCGATGGCGTCGATCACCAGCGGCAGGAATCCGATCTTGAGATACGGGCCGACAGTCTGCGAAGGCGTGGTGAGCAGGCTCATGGCGTCAGCTCCGGCTGGTTTCCATCGGCGTGTCTTCGCGCCCACGGAGCACTATGTCGAACCGATAGGCGAGCGCAATATCCGGCATGGTTCGCTCCCAGTCGAATTGCGAGATCAGGCGCTCGCGCGCATTTTCGTTCGGGATGCTGTTGTACATCGGGTCATACGGCAGCAGCGGATCGCCTGGGAAATACATCTGAGTCACCAGCCTTTGCACCAGGCCGAGGCCAAAGAGCGAAAAATGCAGGTGCGCGGGCCGCCACGCGTTGTAGTGATTGCGCCACGGGTACGCCGCGGGCTTGATGGTGATGAAGCGGTATGAGCCGTCGGCGCCAGTCAGCACGCGGCCGACGCCGGTGAAGTTGGGGTCCAGCGGCGCATCGTGATCGTCGATGTCGTGACGGTAGCGGCCGGCCGAGTTGGCTTGCCAGAGCTCGATCAGCGCATTCGCCACCGGTTTGCTGTTTTCGTCCAGCACGCGACCGGAGACGACGATGCGCTCGCCGATCGGCGCGCCTTCGTGTTGCACGGTGAGATCGTGGTCGTTGGGGCCGAGATCGGCGGGGCCGAACAGCGGCCCCGTCACTTCGGAAATCGTGTGCGGCAGCAGGACAAGCGGCTTCGACGGAGCGCGCTTGATGGTCGAGCGATAACCGGGATAAAGAAGCGCCGGCTGGGTATCGAAATAAGGCCGCCGGTAACCGAGAACCTTGCTCATCGACTGCTCCTCCTTTTGGCGGCCCGCATTGTCCGGCCGCCGCGATCCTGACAAATCCGGACCGTCGATCAATTCACCCGCCCGCGCGGGCCCGCACGATCAAAACATCAGACGCGCTCGATGATCATCGCGATGCCCTGCCCGACACCGATGCACATGGTACACAGCGCGTAGCGCCCGCCCGTGCGGCGCAACTGATACAGCGCCGTGGTCACTAATCTCGCGCCGCTCGCTCCCAGAGGATGGCCGAGCGCGATAGCGCCGCCGTTGGAATTGACGTGTTCTGCGTCGTCGGCGATACCGTGGTCGCGCAGAACGGCCAGCGCCTGCGACGCGAACGCCTCGTTGAGCTCGATCACGTCCATGTCACTCAACTTAAGGCCTGCTTTGGCGAGCACTTTGCGCATCGCCGGCGCCGGCCCGAAGCCCATGATGCGCGGCGCGACGCCCGCGACGGCCGCTGCGACCACGCGCGCCCTCGGCTCCAATCCGAATCTCTTCGCGGCCACGGCCGATGCGACGAGCACCGCGCAGGCGCCGTCGTTGACGCCCGAGGCATTGCCTGCCGTGACGGTTCCGTCGGGTTTGACCACACCTTTTAGCTTGGACAGCGACTCCAGCGTGGTGTCGGCGCGCGGATGCTCGTCCCTGTCGACGACGACGGCACTGCCCTTTTTTTGCGGGATCGTGACCGGCACGATCTCCTCCGCCAGACGTCCGTCTTTCATCGCCGCCGCCGCGCGCTGCTGACTGCGCAGCGCAAACGCGTCCTGGTCGGCGCGCGAGACCTTGAAATCGGCGGCGACGTTCTCTGCCGTCTCCGGCATCGAGTCGACGCCATACTTCGCCTTCATCAGTGGATTGACGAAGCGCCAGCCGATGGTCGTGTCGTGGACCTGCGCCGAGCGCGAAAACGCGGACTCCGCCTTGCCCATCACGAACGGCGCGCGCGACATGCTCTCGACGCCGCCGGCGATCATCAGCGACGTCTCTCCGCTCTTGATGGCGCGCGCGGCTACAGCGATGGCGTCCATGCTCGAGCCGCAAAGCCGATTCACGGTCGATCCCGGCACCTCGATCGGCAGTCCCGCCAGCAGCAGCGACATGCGCGCTACGTTGCGGTTATCCTCGCCGGCCTGGTTGGCGCAGCCGTAGACGACGTCGTCGATCGCTGCCCAGTCGACCTTGGTGTTGCGCTCGATCAGCGCACGGATCGGCACCGCGCCCAGGTCGTCGGCGCGAACGTTGGCAAGCGCGCCGGCATAGCGTCCGATGGGCGTGCGTACCGCATCACAGATGAAAGCGTCCTGCATGGATTGTCCTAGGTAGAAGACGGCACGTTGTCCCGGTGCCTATCGGAACTCCGCCGAAGCGGCACGCCAGTGATGCGGGCGAGATCGTCGAATGCGAGTCCGTCGACGGTTTCGACCACCACCAGGCCCTCCGGCGTGACGTCGATCACCGCGAGGTCGGTATAGATGCGATTGACGCACTTCACTCCCGTCAACGGATACGTGCAGTGGGCCACGATCTTGCTCTCGCCGCCTTTGGTCTGATGATCCATCATCACGAAAACGCGCTTGGCGCCGATGGCCAGATCCATCGCGCCGCCCACCGCGGGAATTGCGTTCGCCGCTCCCGTGTGCCAGTTGGCGAGGTCACCGGAAGCCGAGACCTGGAACGCGCCGAGGACGCAAAAATCGAGGTGCCCACCGCGCATCATCGCAAACGAGTCGGCGTGATGGAAATACGCGCCGCCGGTGAGCAGGGTGACAGGCTGCTTGCCGGCGTTGATCAGGTCGGGATCCTCGGAGCCAGCGGCAGGCGCCGGGC
>JALZAO010000302.1 GCA_030948305.1 Pseudomonadota bacterium | reverse complement strand
GGGCCGCAGGATGAACCGCTCGAGCAATCCGCCAAACGCGGCAACCAGCAATCCGGAGAGGAGCGCGGCAAGCCAGAGATTCGGCACGAAGGCGAGTACCGTGACGCCCAAGTACGCGCCGAGCATGAACAACGAGCCGTGCGTGAGATTCGCGATCCGCATCAGCCCGAAGATCAACGAGAATCCTGCCGCGAGCAGGAATAGCAGGCCCCCGAGGGCCAGGCTGTTCAACGTCTGGACGATCCAGAACTGCATGTCGGACGGGCCGGGAGCTGCTTAGCGCCGGCCCTCTCGGTACGCTACCGGCTCAAGGTTCGAGATTTTTCGCCGGCGGCCAATCGCGTGAATACACCGGATTCTTCAGGAACTCCTTCGGATCGTAGGTCCAGAACTGGCTCACCCCCGGGTAGGTCTGGATGACCGCGTTGACCAGCCGTCCTTCCTTGCGCTCCACTTTGCGAATATAGACGTTGCCGACGATATTGCCGTACTCGTCGAATGCTACCGGGCCGCGCGCGGTGTCGACCTTGGTCGCCCGCAGAGCTTTCATGAACGCCGGTTTGTCCTCGATCTTGCCGTTGACCGAGGTAAGAGCGGCCTCGAGCACCGCGCCCTCGACGTAGGTCGCCGCGGCGTAGAAGCCTGGGTCGTACTTCCATTCGGCGCGGAAAGCGGTAGCGAATTTCTTGTTGATCGGATTGTCGAGCTCGGCCGAGTACCAGCAGGCGGTGATGATACCGAGCGCCTCATCGCCCATGTTCTTCAGCACCGCCTCGTCGAACGCGGTCATGCCGCCGACGACGGCGATCTTGCCCTTGAGCCCGTACTCGTTGAACTGCTTGAACCAACGGAAGCCGTTCGAGCCGGCGAAGCCCAGGAAGATGCCGTCGATATTGGTCTTGAGCTGTGCGATGTAGGTCGCATAGTCCGGAACGGTGAGCGGCGGAAACATTTTCTGCACGATCTTGCCGCCCGCATCCTCGAACACGCGCTGGAAGCCGGCGCACATCTCGTGGCCATAGGCGATGTCGTCGGCGATCACCGCCATGCGCTTGTACTTGAGCGTTTTGGCGCAATAGTCGGCCAGCGCATCGGCGGACTGCGAGGAAGTCGACGTCGCGCGAACGAACCAGGGATTGGGAGTGCGCTGCGTCAAGTCTTCCGCGGCGGCTACCGACAAGGTCGGGAGCTGCTGCGACCGAATGTAATCGTCGGCCGCGAGCGCTTCCCCCGCTGCCAGAGGTCCGATCATGACCTGAATCCTGTTCCTCTCGACGAGCTCCTGCAGCTTGGTGCGCGCCTGGGCCGGCACGCCGGCGCTGTCGGCGACGAACAGCTCGACTTTCCTGCCCGCCAAGGTGTTGTTGCGCTCACGCAGGAACTGCACCAGCGCTCGCTCCATGTCGATACCGCCCGATGCCAGCGGTCCCGTCTTGACGGTGACCAGCCCGATCCGGATGGGCTCGTTCTGCGCGCGCACTAGTACCGGCAAACCGAGCGCTGCGGCGCCGAGACTGCTGCCGGCCACCTGAATGAAGCTTCTGCGGGTGAATGCCATCTGAGTTCCTCCTTGTGAGTGGATCTGTCAGTGAGCGGGGCTCTTGGGCGCGTCCGGCTGCTTGGTCGGTTGCGAGCGGTCGAAGGCGCCGATCTTCATGCACTCGTCGAAAATTCGCTTGACGGTCGGTACGCCGGTCGTTGGAGTATCGAAATATCCGGCGGCGAAGACCTGCGACGCAAGGCAGAGGTCGGCCATGGTCGGGGTATCACCGTGGCAGAACCTGCCCGTCTCACGCTCCTTCGCCAGATGCGCTTCGAGCGCTTCGAGCGCCTTCAGAGTCCAGTGTTGCAGCCAGCGATTGCGCGCAGCTTCGTCCTGATGCATCTCGCGCTCGAGATAGTTGCGGATGCGCGGAACGATGAGCGGGTGAGCGTCGCAGGCGACGATCAGCGACAGGCCGCGAACACGGGCGCGGCCGCGCGGGTCCTTGGGCAGCAGCGCCGGCTCCGGGCAGATCTCTTCCAGGTACTCGATGATGGCGAGCGACTGAAAGAGCGGGGGGCCGTCGTCGATGACCAGTGCCGGAACTACGCTTTGCGGATTCACGGCCTTGTAGTCGTCGCCATGCTGCACGCCCTGCAGCAGATTAATGTAGTGCTGCTCGGCTTCGAGGCCCTTGAGCGCAAGCGCTACGCGCACGCGATAGGTCGCGAGCGAGCGCCAGAATCCGTATAGCTTCATCGTCATGAGACCTCTCCTTACGATTGCCGATCATCCTTTTGGGGGGATCACCGGAACCAGGACATACGACTGCTGCGACGGGCCGGCGTGTAGTGTAGTCCTGCCGCCGAAGACGGCGGCGGGACGGTCGCGTGGATCGTCGTGCAGAAACGGCCCGCAGCCGCGCAGCTCATTCTTGAAGTTCGACAGGCGCGCTCCGGTCGATTTGCCCCACTCGTAGTCCCGGCCACGCACGGTCAGCGCGAGGCGGTGGCCACTGGGCACGACGATGGAGGTCGGCCAGAGCTCGATGTCGAGCATCACGGCCTCATCCGGATCGAGCGGCTGCGACTCGTCATGCGCGTGATAGGGCCGGTATTCGGTGGAAAGCGTCGGATCGAGCTTTCGGTGCGACGCGCGCAGCCAGCCTTGCGCGATGGGCGTGTGCGGATCGATCGCGCCGGTGAACACGACCTCCCGCATGTCCGGCGTGAACACGCGGAACACCAGGAACATATCCGCGTCGGCCGTCGACGACGACACGAACAACTTCGCCGCGAGCGGTCCGGTGATCTCGGTCTCGCGATCGAGCGGTGCGCTGACAAATGTAAGGCCGTCGCCTTGTGCGTCATAGGTGATGGATCCCGGCGACTGCACAGGTT
>JALZAO010000026.1:372-10523 GCA_030948305.1 Pseudomonadota bacterium | reverse complement strand
TGATCTTCCCGATCTGCCCCTGCTCCTGCGTTGCGGATTGAGCACGACCGTGCCGCATGCGCCCGAGGTGGTCAAGCGGCGGGCGCATTACGTCACGCGCGCGGATGGAGGCGCCGGCGCGGTGCGCGAGGTTTGCGAGCTCATTCTCGGCGCGCGCGGCGATCTCGCGCAACGCATCGCGCAATTCGAATCATGACCCGCGGCCGCTCCTGGCTGGATCGGATGATCGCTTGGTCTCCGGTATTCCTCCTGGGGGCATTCACGGCCTTGACCTATTGGCTGAACGCTCAGGTGCAACCCGGCATCGGGGCGTTCGATGGCTCCGGCCGCCACGATACCGACCTTTATATCGAGGATTTCAAGGCCCAGAGCCTCGACCCTGAAGGGCGGGTCCGGCAATCGATCTCCGCCAGGATTGCGCGTCATTTCCCGGATGACGACACGACCGAATTCGAGTCGCCGCTGATCACCTTCAGCGATCCCGGCAAGCCGCCGGTGACCATCTCCGCCGATCGCGGCAAAATTACCGGCGACCAGAAAGACGCGTACTTCACCGGCAACGTCAAGGGCATACGCGCGGCGGCGGCGGAAGAGCGTGACAAGGGCCCCGTCATCGTGACGAGCGAATACCTTCATGTCCTGCCAAAGGAGGATAAGATCGAGACCGACAAGCCGGTGACGATCTCCGACCCCCGTGGGATAATCAGTGCCACCGGAATGGAATTCGACAACAAAGCCAAGACCTTCAAGTTCAAGTCCCGCGTCAGCGGACAGTTGCAACCGAACAAGTAGCGTGATGCCCCGCCCGACCACTTCGTCTTTCGCGCGAACCGTTCTGCCATCGCTCTGCGCATTGCTATGCGCATTCGTCTGTCATGTTCCGTTCGCCCTCGCGGAGAAGGCGGATCGCGACAAGCCGATCAATTTCCAGGGCGACTCTCTCGGTGGCAACACCGACACCAAGATCAGCGATTTGATCGGCAACGTCGTCATCACCCAGGGGACGCTGACGATTCACGCCGATCGGATCCAGTTCCATCAGAATCCCGACAACTCGGTGTCGGCGACGGCGACCGGCAACCCGGTCAGTTTTCGCGAAAAGCGCGATGGCGCCGACGAATACTACGAAGGCTACGCACAGCGCATCGTGTACGACGGCACCAAGCGCATCGTGGAGCTGTTCGACCGCGCGCTGCTCAAGAGAACCGGCGACGAGCTTCGCGGCAACTACATCTCTTACAACGCGGAAACCAACGTCTACAAAGCCGAAGGTCGCCCTGACAGCAAGCCTCCCGCCGCCGGCGAGCCCTCGCTGGGTTCGCGCGTTCGCGGCGTCTTCCTGCCGCAGCCGAAAGAAGGCAAGGATGCGAAGGATACGAAGGACTCGAAGGACGGCAAGACAGCCCCGCAGAAATCCAACGAACCGGCCCCGCTCAAGCCCGACGCGTCGTTGAAGCTCGAGTCGGTCAAGTGAGCGCCAAGTGACTGCCGCGGCCAGCACTCTTTCGGTCGCCAAGCTGAACAAGCGCTACAAGTCACGCATTGTCGTACACGATGTGTCGCTGTCCGTGGGCAGCGGAGAAGTGATCGGCCTCCTCGGCCCGAACGGCGCGGGCAAGACGACCTGCTTTTACATGATCGTCGGCCTTGTCGCGACCGACGGCGGAACCATCGAGCTCGACGGCGACGATCTGACCCGCATGCCGATTCACGTGCGGGCGCGGCTCGGGCTATCGTACCTGCCGCAGGAGGCGTCGATATTCCGGAAGCTTTCCGTGGCCGAGAATGTCCAGGCCATCCTCGAGCTCCAGGGCGTCGACGGCGACGAGATCGCCAATCGCCTCGACGCGCTCCTCGAAGACCTGTCGATCTCGCATCTCCGCGACGCATCCGCCGTCAGCCTGTCCGGCGGCGAGCGCCGGCGAGTCGAAATCGCCCGCGCCCTGGCGACCCGGCCAAGGTTCATACTGCTTGACGAGCCGTTTGCGGGTATCGACCCGATTGCGGTGCTCGACATCCAGAAGATCATCGGTTTCCTGAAAGAACGCGACATCGGCGTCATGATCACCGACCACAACGTGCGGGAAACGCTCGGCATCTGCGATCGCGCGTACATCATTAACGAAGGCCGGGTGCTTGCCTCGGGAACGCCGGACGAAATTGTTTATAATGAAAGTGTGAGAAAGGTCTATTTAGGGGAGCACTTCCGGCTTTGATGTTGGCTGCGAAAGTGCATCACCATGAAGCCAACCCTCCAGCTCAAGCTTTCGCAACATCTAACGCTCACTCCGCAGCTGCAGCAGTCGATTCGCCTGCTGCAGCTTTCGACGCTCGAGCTCAATGCCGAGGTCGAGCGCATGCTGCAGGAAAACCCGCTGCTGGAAAAAGCCGACGAGGACCAGACGCCGGCGCCGCCGCCTGAGTTTTCGATGGAAGCGAGCACCGCGACGGTGAGCACCGAGTCGTCGTCCAGCGATGAGCGAGACGAGCGGTCGGCGGGCGACTTCGATTTGCTCGCTAATGCGGGAGGCGACGGCGACTGGGGCTCGGCCTCGGGCGACGACGACGATGAGAGCTTTTCCCCGCAGCAAGTGGCGACCAGCTCCTTGCGCGATCACCTCAACGCGCAACTCGCGCTTTGCAATCTTCCGCTTCGCGACCGGCAGATCGTATCCGCGCTGATCGACGCTCTGGACGAGGACGGCTACCTGCAGACTTCGCTCGAGGAGCTGGTGGAGTTGTTCCCCGAGGACCTCGGCCTCGAAGCAGACGAGCTTGCCGATGAGCTTTCCATAGCGCTGCGCCGCGTGCAGAACATGGAGCCCGCGGGAGTCGGTGCCCGCGACGCGGCGGAATGTCTCGGCCTGCAGCTGAAAGCGAAGCCCCCTACGACGCCGTTCCTGGCCGAGGCGATGAAATTGGTGGAGCAACATCTGCCTTTGCTTGCCGCGCGCGATTTCGGCAAGCTGAAACGTCTGCTCCATCTAGACGATGCGGAGTTGCGTTGCGTGCGCACCCTGATCACCAGCCTCAATCCACGTCCCGGCGCAGCGTTTTCCAGGACCGAGGCGAACTATGTCATCCCCGACGTGGTCGTACGGAAAGTAAGGGGTAAGTGGGTTGCGACGCTCAACGACGCCGCAATGCCCAAGCTGCGGCTGAACCGGATCTATGCCGACATCCTCACCCGCAATCGCGACTCGTCGAATCAGCAGCTCGCGGCCCAGTTGCAGGAGGCGAAATGGCTGATTCGCAACGTCCAGCAGCGATTCGAAACCATCCTGCGCGTGTCGCAGGCCATCGTCGACCGGCAGCGGCATTTCTTCGACCATGGTGACGTGGCGATGCGGCCGATGGTGCTGCGGGAAATTGCCGAAATCCTGAGCCTGCACGAATCGACGATTTCACGCGTAACCACGCAAAAATACATGCTTACCGCACGCGGAACCTACGAGCTCAAGTATTTCTTCGGCAGTCATGTCGCGACCGACACCGGCGGCGCGGCATCCGCGACCGCGATTCGCGCGCTGATCAAGCAGCTCATCGCCGCCGAGGACCGTAACACACCACTCACCGACAGCCGCATCGCCGACCTCCTCGGCGACCAGGGGATCGTAGTCGCGCGGAGAACGATCGCCAAATATCGTGAAGCGCTGCAAATAC
This sequence comes from Pseudomonadota bacterium, assembly GCA_030948305.1. Taxonomy (GTDB): domain Bacteria; phylum Pseudomonadota; class Gammaproteobacteria; order Burkholderiales; family Casimicrobiaceae; genus PALSA-1003. Next base: position 6,860 of record JALZAO010000026.1, on the reverse strand, counting down.
CGCCAGTCAATCTGCGCAAGACGATGTAGCACTATGCACCTCACTTAAGTAGATCAGACACCGCAACCACAAGGAGCGTTGAATGAATCTAAACCTGACCGGCCATCACCTGCTGATCACCCCCGCCATTCGCGAATACGTAATATCCAAGCTCGAGCGCGTGACGCGTCACTTTGACCACGTGATCGACGTAAACGTCGTGCTCTCGGTCGACAAGCTCAGGCAACAAATTACCGCCAATCTTCACATCCGAGGCAAGGAAATCCACGCCGAATGTGTCGAGGAAGACATGTATGCGGCGATCGACGCCCTCGCGGACAAGCTCGATCGGCAGGTTCTGCGGCACAAGGAGAAACGCAACGGCAGCCGGCACGAGCCGGCGGTGATCAAGCGTGCCGCCGATGCGCCCGCCACGGGCAAGACACGTTCACGCTAGCTTCAGCACGCTTTTCATATCGATGACCCACATCTCGGATCTCCTGCCCGAGTCGAATATCGCGCTCGACGTGGAGGCGACGAGCAAAAAGCGGCTATTCGAGCAGATCGGTCAGTTGTTTGAGAACCACGCACAAATCGCGCGCTCGGTCGTCTTCGACAGCTTGTTCGCTCGAGAGCGTCTCGGGTCGACCGGTTTGGGTCAAGGCATTGCTATTCCTCACGGTCGGATCAAGGGTCTTCCTCGAGCGCTCGGAGCGTTTGTTCGACCGCTGCAGCCGATTCCGTTCGATGCTCCCGACGGCAAGCCCGTCGAGCAGGTGTTCGTGTTGCTGGTGCCGGAGCAGGCGACCGAAGAGCATCTGGAGCTCTTGTCCGAGCTCGCGCAGATGTTCAGTGAAAAGACTTTTCGCGACCAGGTCGCCACCGCGACCGACGCGGTAGGCATTCATCGCCTGTTCTCGACCTGGGCTCCCGCGCCACGATGAACGACGACCGCGCCATGCGGCAAGTGAGCTTCGAGCGCGTGTTCGAGGACAACCACGAACGTCTCGGGCTCGAGTGGATTGCGGGTCGTCAGGGCGGGAACCGCATCCTGGTCGGCGAAGCGGCGCTGAAACCGACCATCGGGCAAGTCGGGCACATGAATTTCATCCATCCTTTTCGTGTCCAGCTCATCGGCGCGGCAGAGGCCGCGCACTTGCGCGCCTTGCCGGCGGACGCGCTCCAGGCTTCGATCTCGCGACTGTTCACGACCGAGCTGGTGGCGATCATCGTTGCCAACGGCGAGGACGTGCCGCCGCACGTGCGGGAAGAATGCGAGAGGCACAACGTTGCCTTGCTGACCTCGCCACAGCCGTCGCCGCACTTGGTCGACGTGATACGGCTGTATCTGTCGCGGGTGCTCGCGGAATCGACCTCGCTGCACGGCGTCTTCCTCGACGTACTGGAGATGGGCGTTCTCATCACCGGCGATTCCGCGATCGGCAAGAGCGAGCTGGCGCTGGAGCTCATCTCCCGCGGCAACGGCCTGGTCGCCGACGATATCGTCGAGCTGTATCGCATCTCACCCGACACGCTGGAGGGCCGCTGCCCTGCCGTGCTCAAGGATTTCCTCGAGGTGCGCGGCATCGGCGTGCTCAACATCCGCACCATCTTCGGTGAGACAGCGGTGCGTCCGCGAAAACTGCTCAAGCTCATGGTCCACCTCGAGGACCATAGCAACGAACAATTCTCCGAGCTCGACCGCCTGCAGGTCAGCGCGACCTACCAGGAGATTCTTGCCGTGCCTATCCGCAAGGTGACCATTCCCGTCGCGGCCGGCCGCAACCTTGCGGTGCTGGTCGAGGCCGCGGTGCGCAACTTCGTCCTCAACCAACGAGGCATCGACAGCACCAAGGAATTCATCGAGCGGCAGCAAAAACTGATGGAAGAGGGCGGCTGACGCCGGCGATGGGCGAAGACCGCCCGGCTTGCCGCGGGGAGCCGCCACGGTCGGCGCGGACCAAGCCTCCCGAAGCGCGACGGACCGTGCCACGACGACGATGGACCTGCTGCTGATCGGCGGTGTATCGGGTTCCGGCAAGAGCGTCGCGCTCGCCGCGCTCGAGGACAGCGGCTATTACGCGGTCTCGAACCTCCCGCTCTCTCAACTGCCGCCGCTCCTCGCTACACTTAAGACTGCGGCGCAGGATCGGGTCGCGATCGTGCCGGACGTGAAGACCGAGCCCGGGCTCAACGGACTCACGAGTGCCATCGACGCCGCGCATGCACAAGGCTGGACGGTTCGCTTTCTCTACCTCGACGCCAAGACCGATACGCTGGTCAAGCGCTTTTCCGAGACCCGGCGCCGGCATCCATTTTCGAGCGACGATCGCACGCTGACCGAGGCAATCGAGCTCGAGCGCGAACGGCTGGCGGAGGTTCGCTCGCTCGGCTACGGCTTCGACACCAGCGACCTGTCGGCGGCGGCGCTGCGTTCCTGGATCAAGGATTTCGTCAGCGTCGATCCTTCACGCTTGACCGTGCTGTTCCAGTCCTTCGGCTACAAACACGGCGTTCCGCTCGATGCCGATCTCGTGTTCGACGTCCGCTGCCTGCCCAATCCGCATTACGAGCCGCTGCTGGCGCCCAAGTCCGGCAAGGACGCCGCGGTCGTCGACTATCTCGAGGGGCATCCTCAAGTCGAGCGGATGTATGCCGACATTCATCATTTTGTCTCCACCTGGCTGCCCGAGTACGCGCGCGACAATCGCAATTACCTGACAGTCGCGATCGGCTGCACGGGAGGCCAGCATCGCTCGGTCTATCTGGCCGAGCGGCTGGCGCGCGCGTTTACGGACCAGTATCAAGTGCTGACGCGCCACCGCGAGCTGCCCTAAGCACAACCGTCGAATTGCATCCTCATTGCATGCTTTCGCGCGACGCCTTGTGCGCCGGGGTCGAGGCGTGGATACGCTAGAATCGACCAATGAATCGCCTCGAGACCGTCACGCTTGCATGGACCGGCGCGTCCGGCATGCCCTATGGCCTGCGCCTGCTCCAATGCCTGCTCGCGGCAAAAATTCGCGTGTTTTTGCTCTACTCGACTGCCGCGCAGATGGTCGCAAAACAAGAGCTCGATCTCACGCTGCCCACTCAACCCGCCGCAGCCGCCGCGCTGTTCGCCGAGCGCTTCGGCGCCGACCCTGGTCAGCTCATTGTATTCGGGCGCGAGGATTGGATGTCTCCGGTCGCATCGGGATCGAACCCCGCCGACGCCATGGCGATCTGCCCGTGCAGCCTCGGCACGCTGGGCGCGGTCGCAGCAGGCCTTGCCGACAATCTGATCGAGCGCGCCGCCGATGTGATGCTCAAGGAGCGCCGGCTGCTGGTGCTCGTTCCACGTGAGACGCCGCTTTCCGCGATTCACCTCGAGAACATGCTCAAGCTTGCCCGCGCCGGCGCGGTCATCCTTCCGCCTTCTCCCGGCTTCTATGGCCACCCGCAGTCCATCGGCGATCTGGTCGATTTCGTCGTCGCCCGGATACTCGACCAGCTAGGCGTCGGCCACACCCTCGGCCCGCGCTGGGGTGCCCGGGGCGGCCAAGCGCCCTTTGTCGAGCGTGCCTAAAGAGCAAGCGGTCACAACGCCGGATGCCGCAAATGTTTCCCTTTCTTCGCGCCGGTTCGCGTTCGCCGACGACGCTGCCGCTTTTTCCGTTGAAGACTGTCCTGTTTCCGGGGCGGCTGCTGCCGCTCAAGGTGTTCGAGCAGCGATATATCGACATGACCAAGACGTGCCTCAAGGACGAGCAGCCGTTCGGTGTGTGCCTCCTCACGCGCGGCGAGGAGGTTGCACCGCGGGTCGGAGAGCGCGATCATCTTGTCGCCGGCGCAAGCGTCGACTTCGCCCTTATCGGAACGCAGGCGCGAATCGTGTCGTGGGACATGCCGCAGCTCGGCATACTTCATCTGAAGACCGAGGGCGGCACGCGATTTCAGGTGCAATCGAGCAGCGTGGCCGACGATGGACTCGTCGTCGCTCAGGTGACGCTTCTGCCGCCGGAGCCGGAGGTCAAGCTTCCGGAATCGTACGGGTCGCTCGCCAGCCTGCTCGAGCTCATGATCAACCGCGCCGGGCCCGAGAATTTTTCGGCGCTGCTCGCATTAGACGATGCATCCTGGGTCGGCTACCGGCTTGCCGAATTGCTTCCGCTGCCGTTGGCGATCAAGCAAAGCATGCTCGAGATCAACGACAGCGTCGTTCGCTTGAAGGTCCTCGCGCAATTCCTCAAGCAGCAGGGTCTTGTCTGAGCGCCGCCCGCTCCTTCTACGTATAATTCTCGCCATCTACATTGAACCTGACTCGTCATGGCCGGCCACAGCAAGTGGGCGAACATCAAGCACAAGAAGGCTGCGACCGACTCCAAGCGCGGCAAGATCTTCACTCGCCTCATCCGGGAAATCACCGTCTCGGCCAAGCTTGGCGGTAGCGATGTCTCGACCAACCCCCGCCTGCGGCTCGCGGTCGACAAGGCAGCGGCCAACAATATGCCGAAGGACACGGTCGATCGCGCCATCAAGCGCGGCGCCGGCGAGCTCGAAGGCATCAACTACGAGGAAGTGCGATATGAAGGCTACGGCATCAACGGCGCCGCGGTGATCGTCGATTGCCTCACCGACAATCGCGTTCGAACGGTCGCCGATGTCCGCCATGCATTTTCCAAATACGGCGGCAATCTGGGGACCGACGGCTCAGTCGCATTTCTGTTCAGGCATTGCGGCCAGCTCGTCTTCGCGCCGGGGACCGACGAGAACAAGCTGATGGGAGTGGCGCTGGATTCCGGCGCCGACGACGTCGTCAATCACGATGACGGCTCGATCGAGGTCATCACCGCGCCGAACGATTTCGTTGCGGTCAAGGACGCTCTGTCAAAGGCGAAGCTTGAACCCGAGTTTGCCGAGGTGACGATGAAGCCGATCACGGAAATCGATTTCAGCGGCGACGAGGCTGCCAGGATGCAAAAGCTGCTCGATGCGCTCGAGGCGATCGACGACGTTCAGGATGTCTACACCACGGCGATCATGGAAGCCGCATGAGGGCGCCAAGCTTTCACAAGGCGCGATCCGGTTGACCATACGCCGCATCCTCGGCATCGATCCCGGCCTGCGCGTCACCGGGTTCGGCGTCATCGTCGCTTCCGGCGGCAAGCTCAAGTACGTGGCCAGCGGCTGCATCCGCAATACCCAAGGCGAATTGCCTGAGCGGCTGGAGCTTATCCTGCGCGATCTGGCGAGCGTTATCCTCGCCCACCAACCGAGCGAAGTCGCGGTCGAGAAAGTTTTCGTGAACGTCAATCCGCACTCGACGCTGCTCCTCGGCCAGGCGCGCGGCGCCGCCATTTCGGCCGCGGTGCTCGCCCACCTGCCGGTCTCCGAATACACGGCCTTACAGGTCAAGCAGGCCGTCGTGGGCCATGGCAAGGCCGCGAAGCAGCAGGTGCAGGCGATGGTGATGCGGCTGCTCGCGCTGCCTTCTGCGCCTTCCGCCGACGCCGCCGACGCGCTCGCATGCGCCATCTGCCACGCCCACGGGAGCGAGGGCATGGGCGGCTTGCGCCGGGCGGGCTATCGGGTGCGCCGCGGGCGGATCCTGTGATCGGCCGCCTTTCCGGCAAGCTGATCGAGAAGAACCCGCCGCAGATTCTGCTCGACGTGCAAGGTGTCGCGTACGAAATCGACGTGCCGATGAGCACCTTCTACAACCTACCCAACGTCGGCGAGAATGTCGTGCTGTTCACGCATCTGGTCGTGCGCGAGGACGCCCACCTCCTCTTCGGATTCGGATCGGAAAACGAGCGGCGCGCATTCCGGCAGCTGATCAAGATCAGCGGCATCGGCGCGCGCATCGCGCTCTCGGTCTTGTCGGGCCTGTCCGTCGCGGAACTCGCGCAGGCGGTGACGATGCAGGAGTCCGGCCGCCTCACCAAGATACCGGGCATCGGCAAGAAAACCGCCGAACGCCTCCTGTTGGAGCTCAAGGACAAGCTGGGCGCCGATCTCACCACCGCGGTCGGCATTCATCGTCCCGCGCCGGTCGCGTCCGATGTCCTGCATGCGTTGATCTCGCTGGGCTACAGCGACAAGGAAGCGGTCAATGCGGTCAAACAGCTGCCCGACGGTATCGCGCTCGCCGACGGCATCCGGCAGGCGCTGAAGCTGCTGGCGAAGGCATAATAGCCCGATGATCGAAGCCGACCGCCTCGTGGCCCCCGCGCCGGTGAATCCGCAGGAGGAAGTGCTCGACCGCACGCTGCGGCCGCGCGCGCTTGAGGAGTACATCGGCCAGGAGAAAATCCGCGGCCAGTTCTCGATCTTCATCGAGGCCGCGAAAAAGCGCAAGGAATCGCTCGATCACGTGCTGCTGTTCGGTCCGCCAGGCCTCGGCAAGACGACGCTTTCCCACATCATCGCGCACGAGCTCGGGGTCAATCTGCGCCAGACTTCGGGCCCGGTGCTGGAGCGCCCCGGCGACCTCGCCGCCTTGCTCACTAACCTCGAGCCGAACGACG
>JALZAO010000026.1:0-362 GCA_030948305.1 Pseudomonadota bacterium | reverse complement strand
GTATTGTTCATCGACGAGATCCACCGTTTGTCTCCGGTCGTCGAAGAAATTCTCTATCCCGCGCTCGAGGATTTCAAGATCGACATCATGATCGGCGAGGGGCCGAGCGCCCGCAGCGTCAAGCTCGATCTGCAGCCGTTCACGCTGGTCGGCGCGACCACGCGCGCGGGCATGTTGACCAATCCGCTGCGCGACCGCTTCGGCATCGTCGCCCGGCTGGAGTTCTATTCCGCCGAGGAGCTCACCCGTATTGTCACGCGCTCGGCCAGGCTGCTCGAGATCGCCATCGAGCCCGAGGGCGCGGTCGAGATCGCGCGCCGCTCGCGCGGCACGCCGCGTATCGCCAACCGGCTTCTGCGCCG
>JALZAO010000301.1 GCA_030948305.1 Pseudomonadota bacterium | reverse complement strand
CAGCTCACTGCACGATTACGTCGAGGAGCCGGTGCTCAAGGACCTCGCGGCGCGGATATACGCCGACGAGGTGCGCCATTACAAGCATTTCTACCGCTACTTTCGCCGTTATCAGCAGCGAGAAGGCCACGGAAGATGGCGCGTGGGCCGAACGCTCGCCAAACGCATGTTCGCGTCGCGCGACGACGACGGATATTGCGCCTACCGCCACGTTTGGCGCGCCACACGCATGGGCGAGGGAAGCTCGGTCGAGCGCGACTACCAGGCATTCCTGGATCGTGTCGGCACGCTGGCGCGGCGACATGCGCCACGGGAACTGCCCGTGGATATGCTTCTCAGACCGCTGTCGTTACCTGCGCCGGCGTTGACGGGCGCGAAAGCGGTCGCACGCGCGCTTTATCGCTGCTGGCTGCACGCCTGACAACGCAGCATCGCGCTCCTTGGCTTAACGACGCGCATCATCGTTAAGCCATTGAATCAACAGCTGCTAACGCAAGTCCTTAGGGGTCTTCGGACGACCTGAGGCGACGCCTCAGCGTGCGGCCGCAGTCGCGGTCTTGAGCGCTGAGAGCTCCACTGCGAAGCTGACTTCGTCGCTCGCCATCCAAGCGTGTCCGTCCTGGATCGTGCATTGAAGCTCCATGTTCCGTCCGGCGAGGCTCGCCAGCGACTTGCACGTTGTCGGCGAGACGTGTTGTACGGTGAGGTTTTCGGCGCGCTCGATTCGCGCACCGACCCGCTGCCACCACTTTTGCGCGTCGTGACCGCCGTAGCTGTAGACGAAGACCTGGCGGGCGCGGCCGCAAGCCTTGCGGATCAGCTTTTCGTCGGGCTGGCCGACGTCGATCCAGAGCTCGATCACGCCTGTCAGATCCTTCTGCCACAGGTCGGGCTCGTCGTCGGTACTGATTCCCCGGCCGAACTGCAACGCCTCATCGGCGTGGAGCGCGAAGGCCAGGATGCGCAGCATCATGCGCTCGTCGGTTTCGGATGGGTGCCGGGCCAGCGTCAGCGCGTGGTCCCGATAGTAGTGACTGTCAACGTTCGCTATTCGCAGTGCCGCCTTGCAGATGGTCGACTTGAGTGCCATCGGTCGGCGCCTATTTGTAGCGTCCGCCGAAGCGGCGCACGCCGGGCTTCGCGGCGTGCGCTGGCGTGCGCGGCGCGGCCTGCGGTGACGCCGCAGGCGCGCGGGCTTGAGTCGCCGGCGAGGACGAAGCTGTCGCATGCGTGGCCCGCGGTGCACCCGGTGTTCCTCGCTTGCCCTGCGCCGTCCGCTCGTCGCCACGCTTCCTGGTGTGAGTCGCCGCGCCGCCGCGATTGCTTTGGATGGTGCCCGCCGACCGCTGTCGCGATTTCGCGCCCGACGGGTCAGCGGCCCGCGCGCCGCGTTGCTGACGCTGCTGGATCGGCTGCGCGATCGCTCGCCGGTCGGGCTCGAAGCCTGGCACGACCTCGGTCTCAATCTCGCGCTTGATCAGCCTTTCGATGTCGCGCAGAAACGCGTGCTCGTCGACGCATACCAGCGAAATCGCTTCGCCCGTGGCGCCGGCGCGGCCGGTACGGCCGATGCGGTGCACGTAGTCCTCGGGGACGTTCGGAAGGTCATAGTTCACGACGTGCGGCAGTTGGTCGATGTCGATGCCGCGCGCGGCGATGTCGGTCGCGACCAGCACCTGCAGCGTCGCGGTTTTGAATTCCGAAAGCGCGCGGGTGCGCGCGCCCTGGCTCTTGTTGCCGTGAATCGCGAGCGCGGTGATGCCATCCTTGTTGAGTTGCTCGGCAAGCTTGTTGGCGCCGTGCTTGGTGCGCGTGAAGACGAGCACCTGAAACCAGTTGCGGGTCTTGATCAGGTGCGAGAGCAGTTCGCGCTTACGGTCGCGATCGACGGGATGGACTTTTTGCGTCGTCGCGTCGACGGTGGCGTTGCGCCGTGCGACTTCAATCATCGCAGGATGATCGAGCAGCGTGTCGGCGAGAATCCTGATCTCGTCCGAGAACGTCGCCGAAAAGAGCAGGTTCTGACGATTTTTCGGCAGCATCGCCAGAATGCGGCGGATATCCCGGATGAAGCCCATGTCGAGCATGCGATCGGCCTCGTCGAGCACCAGTATCTCGACCCGCGATAGGTCGACGCAGCGTTGCCCGTGCAGGTCCATCAAGCGGCCCGGCGTCGCGACAAGAATGTCGACACCGCGCCTGAGTTCTCCAATCTGCGGCTGGATTCCCACGCCACCGTAGACGACCGCGCATGCCTGCTTTGCATACTTGCCGTAGACCCGCACACTTTCCGCAACTTGCGCAGCGAGCTCGCGCGTCGGAGTGAGGATCAGCACGCGCACCGGCCGGCGGCCGCCGGCGTGCGTTGCGACGCGATGCGTCATCAGACGCTGCAGAATAGGCAGCACGAATCCAGCGGTCTTGCCGGTACCGGTCTGCGCACCGGCGAGCAAGTCGCCTCCCGCGAGAACCGCCGGGATCGCCTGCGTCTGGATCGGCGTCGGCACTGTATAGCCGTGTTCGGCGACCGCGCGAACGAGTTCAGCGGACAAGCCGAGTTTTGCGAATGACATGGTGTTGCGCCTTTAGGGAGCGGTCCGGTGGATTTAAGCTGACCGCGGGAGGCTTTTTCAGCCCATTATCGCGTTCTCGAGCCGCCCGCCAGGACGCCCTCCAGCAACGCGGATCGTGCGCGTCAAGTCGGGCGACTGCCGATCAAAGCCAGGAACTCCTCGCGCGTTGCCGTCGATTCGCGAAACGTTCCCAGCACGGACGAAGTGATCATGATCGAGTTCTGCTTTTCGACGCCGCGCATCATCATGCACAGGTGGCGCGCCTCGATCATCACGCCCACGCCCTTGGCGTCGACCGACTCCATGACTTCCTTGGATATCTGC
>JALZAO010000025.1 GCA_030948305.1 Pseudomonadota bacterium | reverse complement strand
CAAGGCCTCCATTTCGCGGCGTGTGCGATAAGCGGGCAGGTTTTCGTCGATGGCCACGTCGTTCCACACCAACGGCTCGCCTTGTCGCACTGCGCGCAACAGCTTGACGTTATGAGCGAGGCCCAGTGGCAGGCCGCCGAGCGCGAGCGACGTGGCCGCGGGCAGGAGCTTGCCCCAGACGGTGTATCCGCCTTCACCGTCGAGCGACTCGCCGGCCGCGAGATCCCGTTTCGCGGTGGCCACGACGTCGGCGGCGAAGCACGTCGCCGCACCGGTCGCTTCGCCGCGCAGCCCGACCGATGCCACCGAGATGCCGACCTCGAGACCGATCAGGTGCCAGCGTTTGTAGAGGCATGCATAACGCCCGCTGGAGTCGGTGCGCACCATGTATTCCTTGAAGCAGTTGCGGATGTATTCGGTGTCCCCTTCGAATACCACGAAGACTCCGAAGCGGATGTCGTAGCCGATGGGACGGCCATCGCGCTCCAGCGATGAAATGACCTCGACCTGGCCCTTCTGATGGAGAACGCCTCCTTCCCCGCGCGGCCGGCAAATCGACGGAATATCGTCGATCGACGCAGGCGGGTAGGTCAGCCCGTCCGGAGGCGCAGCCAGGCCGGTCGCGTTGCATACGGCGGTGCTCTCGATCGACGGCTTCGATCCGTCCAGAAACGAATTGAACATCTTGGGATTGAGTCCACCGGTCTGCGCCTGTTCGGGTGTCAGGCCGTAATGGCCCCACACCGTTTCCGGCGTCGACTGCGCGAAATGCGGCAGCCACTTATGGCCTCGCCCGGCGGCGACCACGCCGAAGCCCGCGGCGCGCGCCCAGTCGACCAGGTCGCAAATCAGCGCCGGCTGGTCTCCGAAAGCCAAACTGTAAACAACACCGGCCTCGGCGGCTTTGCGCGCCAGCAGCGGACCGCAAAACGCGTCGGCTTCGACGGTCACGTTGACGACATTCTTGCGCTGACGAAATGCTTCCAGGCAATGTTCCACCGCGGCGATCGGGTTGCCGGTGCATTCCACCACGATGTCGATCGCGGGATGCCGGATGAGCGCCTGCCAGTCGTCGCCGACATGCGTCGTCCCGTGGCGCAATGCATCGTCGATCGAATGCGCAGCGAAGCGCTCCGCCGCCCAGCCGACGCGCTGAAGATTGACGATCGCGTTTGAAGGCGACAGGTCGCCGATCGCCGCCAGATGAATGCCGGGCGTCTTCGGCACCTGCGCCAGATACATTGCGCCGAACTTGCCGGCGCCGATCAATCCGACGCGAAGCGGCCGGCCTTCGGCGGCGCGCTTCTGCAGCCCGGCATAGAGGCTCATGCGCTCACGCTTGTGTCATGCGGCGAGGCTTGCATCGCCCGTGTCCTGCGGAGTCCCGTTTTTCCACGGCAGCGCGACCTCGTACTCCTTCAGCAGACAATCGTCCGGCAGGCACTCGATCGGGCTGAAATCGCGGTGGGCGATATATTCGGGACGCTTGAATCGACGGATGTGGTTGGACACCGCGCACAGGCTCAAGTAAACGCTGACCCGATTCCACGGCGACAGGTTGGATGTCGATGCGTGAACGAGGCACGAATGGAACAAAATCATCGATCCGGCGGGGCCCTTGGGAGCGACGATGCCTCCGCGGGCGACCAGGCGAGCGATGGTGTCGTGGCTGATCGTCCACAGCGGATAGCTGGTCGTAGAAGTATCGTGGGCGGCGTCGATCACGCCCAGCTTATGGCTGCCGGGAATGAACATCAGCGGGCCATTGAACTCGTTGACCTCGTCCAGAAAAATCGCGACGTTCATCGCCCGCGGCTCGGGCATGTCGTCGTCGTTCTTCCAGGTGCCGAAATCCTGATGCCATTGCCAGACGTCGCCGTCGAAGGCCATCTTGCCGTTGATCTTGAACTGATGCATGTACACCGGCTCGCCGAACATTTGCATCGCCGGTTCGATCATTCGCGGGTGGCGGGCGAGCCGCGCGAATGGCGCGCTGTACATGTGCGCGGCAAAATTGGTGCGCACGGCGTCGCTGCCCTTTTCACGCACGTTCTCCTGCCGGTGCGCGGCGTAGAGTTGAGGCACTTCGTCCAGCAGGACCGCGATTTCGGCCGGTTTGAACAGGCTGGGAAAAAACAGGTAGCCGTCGCGATCGAATCGCGATCGCTGCTCCGAGTCGAGTTGCATTGCGACCTCCTTGTCTGTTCCGGCTCGATTCTATCCGCTATGATCCGCTGCTGCACGGAATCGCTGACGGTCAGCCGAAAACAAGACACGAACGGAAAGGGGACGACATGACTGGATTGCGGGAGCGATTCGGCAGGCCGCTGCGCCTGGGGCTGATCGGCGGCGGTCCCGACTCGTGGATCGGCCGCATGCATCGCGGCGCGGCCGAGATGGATGGATGGTGGCGCCCGGTTGCCGGCGTCTTTTCCAGCGACGCGGCACGCTCGCGCGCGGCTGGCGCGGCGCTGGGTTTCGAGCCCGGGCGCAGCTACGGCGACGTCGATGAGATGCTGCGCCAGGAAGCTATGCGTCCGGACGGCATCGACGCGGTGGCGATCACGACCCCCAACGATACGCATTACCGCTTTGCGGTCGCGGCGCTCGACGCCGGCCTCGATGTCGTCGGCGACAAGCCGGTGACGCACGATTTTCAGGAGGCTTGCGATCTCGTCGCGCGCACACGGCGCGGCGGACGGATATTTGCCATCGCGCACGCCTATTCGGCGTACCCGATGACGCGCTACGCCCGGCGGCTGGTGCGCGACGGCGTGCTCGGCCCGGTCCGCCTTGTGCAAGTCGAGTACATTCAAAGCGGGATGGCGACGCGTGTGGAGGAAGCTCCGCAGAACAATCGCTTCCGCTGGATGCTCGATCCAAAGCGCAGCGGACTTGCGCTGGTGATGAGCGCCATCGGCTGCCACGCTCAGCATCTGGCGAGCTTCGCTTCCGGGTTCGACGTGGCGCGCGTCACCGCCGACGTCGGCGCGCTGCTTCCGGGGCGCAAGGTGGTGGATTACGTTTCCGCCTTGCTCGAATTCGACGGCGGCGCACGCGGCACTTTCACTGCGACGCAGGCGGCCGCGGGCGGGGAAAACGACATCCGGCTTCGGATCTACGGCGAAAAGGGCATGCTCGACTGGTGGCACCGCGACGCGAGTTATCTGCGGCTCGCGTTGCAGGGCGAAGCCGTGCGCATCATCGGCCGCAGCGACACGTTCCTGCCGCCAGAGATCATCGCCGCGGGACGTACTCCGCGTGGGCATCCCGAGGGTCTGCGCGAGGCGTTTGCCAATATTTACGCCGAGGTGGCGCAGGAGCGCATGGCGCGCAACCTCAGCGAGACGGTCCCGGAACTGCCCTATCCCCGCATCGAGGACGGCGCGCATACCATGGCGTTCATCGAAGCCTGCATCGCGTCGCAAGCGTCCCGTGGATGGGTCGATGTGGCAAAGCTGCCGGCGAAGTGATCGCTAGCGTGCGCACTCGTCGGGCCAAAGCTTACCGTCCATCCGGCCGTGGGTTCCCGCGGCTATTCTTCCCCGACTTTGGCGCGCGCCGACTTGATCTGACCATGCCGCACCTTGGAATCGACGCGGCGGCGTTGCGAACTCCGGGTCGGCCGAGTCGGTTTGCGAACGCGCGGAGCGTCGGCGGCCTTGTCCACCAGCACCTGCAGCCGCGCGAAAGCGTCGTCGCGGTTCTGGTCGAGACTTCGATGGCGCTGGGCCTTGATGACGACGACACCTTGCGCCGTGATGCGTCTATCGTCGCTCGCCAGCAGCCGTGCCTTGATGGCCTCGGGCAGCGTCGACGCGGGTATGTCGAAGCGTAGTTGCGCGGCACTCGACACCTTGTTGACGTTCTGGCCGCCGGCCCCCTGCGCCCGGATCGCGGTCCACTCGATTTCGTTCGCGGCGATCGCGATCATGCGCCGGGGAACAGCCGCCGCCACCCGTCGACGCTGAGCCGGCGCATCGTTTCGATGTTGCGCTCGAAGATGGCGGCGGCGTCGGGAATCGCCGCCACGGCGCGCTCGACGCTGGCCTCCCGAAGCAGATGCAGCATCGGGTACGGCGATCGATTGGTGTAGTTGGAGATGTCGTCGGGCATCGTGCCTTCGAACCGATAGCGCGGATGAAAGCTCGTGACCTGAATCTCGCCGCGAAGTCCCAGCGCATCGATCTTGCCGTCGGCCGCGTCGAGAAAGACGTTGTAGTCGGCGAAGTCGGTCAGAACCCGGGGATGAATCAGCAGCGTCGTCTCGCACACGTGCTCAGGCGTCGAATCGAGCGTCGACAGCTCCTGCGCCAGATCCTCGAGCAGCGCCTCTTCGTCGCGGGCGGCGCTGACGCCGTACCGAATGCGATTCCCCACGTACACCGCCTTGGCGAACGGACAGAGGTCGAGGCCGATGACAGCCCTTTCGAGCCATCTTCGGGTGTCGGCCACAATCGCCTCGACCTCCGACGCTGCCAGTTGCGTGCTCACGATGGGCCAATCGCCGCGTCGTGGGCCGGCGGTACTACCTTGCGCCAGACAGTGGCGAGCCAGGGCTGCTGCTCGCGGGGCAATCCGTCGGGGCGGAAGTAATGCTCCAGCTCGACAAATCCGGCGCTCGACACATAGCGACGCCAGGTCTCGATTCGATGGTACGCACCGTATCGGCCGCGATTCCATCCTTCCTCGTCGTTGCCGTGCGGGTTCGAGCTGAATAGCACTCCGCGCGACTTCAGCGTCGCAAAGAGCTCAGCCAGCACACGCGGCAATTCCTGCGACGGGACGTGAAACAAGGCCGCGTTCGCGAACACGCCGTCGAACCTTCCCGGTGGAAGATCCAGCTTCAAAAAATCCTGCTGCCACACTTCGCAGCCTGAATGATCGCGCGCCATCGCCGCAAAGCGCTCGAGGCCCTCGATACCGATCGCGGTATGGCCCAGCTCGGCCAGCGTTTTGAGATCGCGGCCGGGACCGCAGCCCAAATCGAGAATCGTGAACGGGGGCTTGCCCTCGATGTAGCGCAGCAAGGCCTGGATATTCTGGCTGACGTCGTGTTTGCGCGTGCCTTCCCAGAACGCGTCGGCGCGTTGGCCGTAGCTATCGAGCGTACGGGAGACGATCGCCGCTACCGCGTCTGGCTCCAGCTTGACCTCCACGGGTCAAATCGCCTTCGGCGCGGACGTGACCACGTCGGTGGCATCGTCGATGTAGCTCAAGGCCTGATTGAGCAGCGAGAGGGCGTTGGCGGTGTGGCCGGCAGCGAGCTCCTCCCTCACATCGACGATGATCTGGCGAAGCTTCTGCTCGTAGGCTTCCGCGCTTTCAAGCTCCTTGACCAGCCTGGCGACCTCGGCTTGCGACTCGTCGTTTTCAATGGGCATGAGCGACTCCAGTGCGGCGTGGGGAGCATTGGCTCGGGTGAGTGATTCGATCGATCGTCGTCCTGCGGCAATGCAAGATCATCAGCCGGGTCGCGCCGCCGGGCCGACGTAGACCGGGCTCGGACGCGAGAACCAGGCATGCAGCAGGTCGTAGACCATGAGGTAGTTTTTTTGCTGAAAGCTCGCGTGCGAAATGCCCGGCATGACCGTGAACTGCTTGTCTGCGCTGGGTAGCCGCTTGAAAAACTCGATCAGGTCGTCGAACGCGGCAATGCCATCGTACTGCCCGCGCAGGACGAGCGTCGGCGCGGTGATCAGCGCCGGGTCGACGATGGGTAGCCGGGAGCACATGTCGATGTAGGTCCCGTTGGGCATCGAGTCGTCGAGCGCGAGGATGGCGTCGGCAAAGGCATCGACCACGCGCTTCTCCGTGGTCTCCGGATGATCGCGCTCGAAAATCGAATAGACGAAGGCGCGGTCGATGGGACGGCGCTTCTCGGCGAGGAACTGCGGAAGCTTCTTGCGCCGCTGCTCCAGCGTCGGCGCGCCGCTTCCCGTCCACACGAACGCGTCGAGCGCGAGACGCGAAACGCGCTCGGGGTGCTGCTGCGCGAACAGCGCGGCGCGCAACGCACCCGACGAGATGCCGTACATCATCACGTCGCGCGCGTCCCGCCTGGTTAAGATGTAGTCCGTCGCGGCGGTCAGGTCGTCGGCGCCGTTGGCAATGTCGCAGGTGATGTCTCGCGACTTGTCGGAACGGCCATAACCTTCCATGTCCACGCTCCAGCATACGAAGCCTCGCCGGGCGAACCAGTCCATGACGGAAGAGTCGGCCCTTTCCGGAACGTACAAGTCGAACGTCGGTTGCGATGCCATCGACGAGCCGTGCACGAACAAAATCGCAGGCTTGCCATCGGGCGAGCCAACGAATTTTTCCCACAGAAAAATGCGCACGCCGCCTTTGCGCGTCCAATGCTCGACACCGGTCACCGGCGTTTCGCCGGGAACCGCGTCTCGCGCCGGGAACGATTCGTCGTTGCTTGTTCGCACGTGAAGTGATCCCCTCACTTCGCTCATTTGGGTCGGGGAGACTCAAGTTTTGCGTCGGGCTTCGACAGCCGGCCGGCGCGCGCCTCGCGCACCGCGGTGACGACCGCGCGCGCGACGTTTCGTACCTCTTCCTGTACGTCGCGGTCACGATCGAGCGCATCGTGGCTGGTGGCATACGGCTCGTAATAGCCGATGTAGCGATCGAGACGCGCTTTGGGACCGGCGTCAACCACGCCCATCCAGTCGAGCCAATCGGACAGCGCGCGGCGCACGCCTTCGATGCCCGCGACGTCGCCGTGCACCACCAGTCCATAGACGCGGCCGGCGAGGTGCTTGGGGTACGGCCACCCCTCGAGCTCGAGCGCTTTGGCTTTTGCAACATTCTTGCCCGAGGTCGACGTCACGTCGGGATTGCCGCCGTCGGCGCACACCAAGCGGTCGATCATCAGCTTCAGCGTGCTGGGAACCTGATACCAATAGACCGGCGTGAGAATGACGACGCCATGGGCCGCGGTCCAGCGCTCATAGATCTCCGCCATCCAGTCGCCGGTCTGACCCAGAGCATGATTCGGATAACAGCTGCACGGCCAATGACAAAGCGGCATCGCGGTCGCTACGCAACCCTTGCACGGGTAGATCCGCTTGCCGTATTCGGAGGTGAGGAGGCTCAAATCGAGCGTATCGACGTCGAAGCGCGCATCCTCGAAAACCTTGCGGGCGACCTTGGTCAGCCGAAACGTCTTGGAGACTTCTCCCGGGCAGGTTCCATCGTTGCGGGCCGAGCCGATGATGAGCAGAACGCGCGAGCGGGTGCCCGGTTTCCTGCGTTTCGCGTCCGCGCTCTTCAACCTCGCGCGGGTGCCCGACCATTCGACCGACAAATCGTACTCGGGATCGGCATATCCCTTGCCCGCTTTTCGAGTGACCGGCGACTTGCGACCATCCTTGTATGCCTTCCATGCGACGTCCTCGACCCGCGACAGCGCCGCTTCCTCGGGCGCGAACAGCGGGTCCTTGAACGATTGCGCGAAGCGGTCGTGAAACTGGATTCGGGACAGCGGCGCGGGGGCCTGGCCCTTGCGGATCTTGGTCATGGTGGAATTTTAGCGCAAGGCAAGGGGCGAAGGCAGCGGTGCGAATCCGGTCGCCTCCTTGCGACACCTCACACTACTTGCATTGATTTGCCTTGTTCGACCATTCCAGCTGCACCGTGTAGCCGCCGAGCTTCTTCGTCTTCCACGCGCAGATGTCGCCAATCTCGCCGTGGACGTCGTCGTACCAACCTTGGCCAGGGATCGGATCAGTGATGGACTCACATAACTCATGCGAACTCGTCGAGGTCAACGCGTCGAGTGTCGAAAGGCCGCCGAGACAGCCCGCACAGCCCGCGTAAGGCATCACGGCATAGAAAATCTGACCCGAGATATCGTTGTGGTAGCCGCAGAACGCCTGGCATGACGCAGAGCCTCCCAGGACCGCTCGCACGCCCGGCGGCAGGTATATGAAGTACAAGCTGTTCCGCGTCGGATGTGGAAGCGCAGCATTGGTGGATATTTCCTGCTGCAGCATGTGCTGGATCGCGGTATCTGAAATTGAAGGACCGAGCTTGGGTGTCGTGACTGTTGTCGTACCGGTGCGCCTGCCGTGACCTATCGTCTTGCCTGGAACGCTGTACTCCGAAAGCTGATCGATCAGCGCGCTGGTCAATATGAAGTCGAAAAATTGGTTGATTTTGCTGACCATCGTTTTCGGATTGCCTTGTTGCCAAGCGGCACCCCAGAAGACGGTAAAAACCTCGATCGCCGTGAGCAGCGGCCCGTTTCGGTAGGTCAGACGCGCAGGCGCCGCCGGCACCAAGGCAAGCGCGTCCGCCGTTGGTTGCACGAGCTTGTCAGGAAGAGACAGCGGGACGATGCGGATGGGATCCGCGTGTGCCGGATAGATTGTCCGTGCGGGATCCAGATTTTTCGACATAAGAGTTTCCCTGAGAAAGGGTAGTGCTTGCCGCCGGTTGGACGCGGGATCGGGCCTAGACCGCTACGCGAAAGCCGACCTCAACGAGTTAGCAAACGAATTTCGGACAGATCACAGCTCAGTCGACCTTGGCACCCGTCTCGCGCACGATCTTCGCCCAGCGATCTTTTTCCATATGGAAGAACGCGCCGAATTCAGCAGGCGACGATCCCACCACCTCGATGCTGGCGTTGGCCATGTAGCGCTTCACTTCGTCGGTCGCTAGCACCGCAAGAATCTCGCGGTGGAGTCTGTCGATGACCGTCAATGGTGTCGCTTTCGGCGCCAGCAGTCCCAACCAGACGTAGGCTTCGTAGCCCGGCACGCCGGACTCGGCAACGGTCGGCACGTCCGGCAGCTGTGGCGCGCGTCGTGCGCCGGTGACCGCCAGCGCGCGGAGCTTTCCGCTTCGAATATGGCCGAGCATGCCGGCCATGCCCGGCATCGACATCTGCACCTGCCCGCCGATCAGGTCGGTCGTCGCCTGACCGCTGCCGCGATACGGGATGTGGTTCATTTTCATTCCGGTCATCGACGCCAGCAGCGCCGCGAAAAGGTGTTGCCCGCTGCCGTTGCCCGACGACGCGTAATCGACCTGCCCCGAGCGTGACTTCACGTAGGCAATGAAATCCTGCAAGGTAGTTGCCGGAACCGAGGGGTTGACGACCAGCACGCCGGGCTCGCGGCCGATCAGCGAAACCGGAGCGAAATCTTCGACCGGATCGAACGAGAGCTGCGGATACAAGGTCGCGCTGATCGCGTTGGTCTGCGAGGCCAGGAGCAAGGTATAGCCGTCGGGTGCGGCCTTGGCGACGATCTCGCTGCCGATGGTCGCGCCCGCGCCGGGCTTGTTCTCGACGATGACACCTTGACCGAGTCGCTTGGAAAGCTCCTGGGCGATGATGCGCATTGGCCCGTCGACCGCGCCTCCCGGCGAGAATGGAACGATGACGCGTATGGGGCGGTTCGGGTAGCTCTGCGCGTGCGCAGGGGAGGCGGCAAGGGCGACAGCAATGGCAAGCGCGAGAAAAAGCGCGGGCCCGCGCCAGCGACGAGCGTGAGGGAACGAGAAATCGATGTCCATGCGACTGCGCACTTTTGCATTATCCACGATCGGCCGGAAGCTGCTGCGGGAGATCGCAGCGCGACATCCGTCCTCCTTCCGGTTACTCATCCGCCCGAGGTATAATTCCTGAATGTGAATGCGCCGCCTGCCCTTGCCGGCCGGCGGCTTTTGTTTTTGCGCAGCACAGTGCCTGCGTCGCAGGACGCAAGCAGCTTGCTCCCTTATTCGATGAACGCAACCACTTTCCCGACAGATCTCGTTCGCGATGTCGCGCGACGGCGGACGTTCGCGATCATTTCCCACCCGGATGCGGGCAAGACGACACTCACCGAAAAATTGCTGCTCTTCGGCGGAGCGATCCAGATGGCCGGCACCGTGAAAGCACGCAAAAGCTCGCGTCACGCGACGTCGGACTGGATGGAGATCGAAAAGCAGCGCGGCATCTCGGTCACCAGCTCGGTCATGCAATTCGCGTATGGCGGCCATACCATCAATCTGCTCGACACGCCGGGCCACGAGGATTTTTCCGAGGACACCTACCGGGTGCTGACGGCGGTCGACGCGGCGGTCATGGTGATCGACGCCGCCAAGGGTGTCGAAGCGCAGACGATCAAGCTGCTGGAAGTGTGCAGGCTGCGCTCGACACCGATCATCACGTTCGTGAACAAGCTCGATCGCGAGGTTCGAGCGCCGATGGCGCTGCTCGAGGAAATCGAGTCGGTGCTCAAAATTGACTGCGCGCCCATTACCTGGCCGGTCGGCATGGGCAAACGCTTCCGGGGCGTGTTCGACCTGCGGCAGGACCGGCTGGTCCGGTTCACCCCGGGCGAGGAAAGGGTGCGCGATGACGGCGAGCTGATCGAGGGATTGGGCAATCCTCGTCTGGACGAGCTGTATCCCGACGAGACGCTGTCCTTGCGTCACGACGTGGAGCTACTCCGAAACGCGAGCTCGCCCTACGACCTGGATGCGTTCCTCGCGGGAGCGCAGTCGCCGGTTTTCTTCGGCTCGGCCATCAACAACTT
>JALZAO010000300.1 GCA_030948305.1 Pseudomonadota bacterium | reverse complement strand
GATCGGGACCACCGATATTCCCGTCGAGGAATACGAGCGTCCCGAAATATCGAGTGAAGAGATCGCGTATCTGTGCGCTACCGCCAGCGCGTATCTAGCCAGGCCGATCGCGCCCGGGGATGTCGTCTGGACCTATAGCGGCGTGCGGCCGCTGTACGACGACGGCTCCACCGATCCCGCCGCGGTGACGCGCGACTACGTGCTGAAGCTCGACGCCGACGACGACATCGCGCCGCTGTTGTCCATTTTCGGCGGCAAGATCACTACCTATCGCCGGCTCGCCGAACAGGCGCTCTCCGAGCTCGCCCCTTTTTTCCCGGAAATGAAACGGCCGTGGACCAAGACCGAGCCTTTGCCCGGCGGCGACATGGTGCGCGGCGACCTCGCGGCGTATGAGCGCGAGCTCAACGCGCGATACGCCTCTCTCGATCCTCGGCTGCTTCGGGCGCTGGCTCGCCGCCACGGAACCCGTTCGCCACGCGTTCTGGGTAACGCCACCGTGGTCGCGGATCTGGGCCGTCATTTCGGCGATACCTTGTTCGCGGCCGAGATCGAGTACCTGATCGCACAGGAGTGGGCGACGGGCGGGGAGGATATTCTCTGGCGGCGCACCAAGTGCGGCTTGCACATGACTCCGGGGGAGCGCGAAGCGGTGTCGCATTATTTGCGCGAAAGGCCGCGCGGCGTACCCCTTCCGACGCCATGAAGCCGCTCGCCACGCTCCCTGACACTGCACGGCGGAATATCCGCTGTGTACTCACCGACATCGACGACACGCTGTCGACGCGAGGGCGGATCACCGCTCTATCGTATGCGGCGCTGGAAGAGCTTCACGCCGCTGGATATCTGGTCATTCCGGTGACCGGCCGGCCGGCGGGCTGGTGCGACCACATCGCGCGCATGTGGCCGGTCGACGCGGTGGTCGGCGAGAATGGCGCGCTGTACATGAGGCACGATGACGGTGCAGGGGCCTTGAAAAAGCGCTTTGCCGCGGATGAGGCCGAAAGAAAACGCAATCGCCTGCGGCTGGAAGCGATCGCCGAGAAAATCATGCGCGAGATTCCCGGTTGCGCGCTAGCCTCGGATCAGCAGTACCGCGAAACCGACATCGCCATCGACTACTGTGAGGATGTCGCGGCGCTTTCGCGCGAGGACGTCGAGCGCATTGTAGCGACGATGCGGAGCGAAGGCATGAGCGCCAAGGTGTCCTCGATCCACGTCAACGGATGGTTCGGCAGCTATGACAAGCTGGCGATGACGCGTATGTTGCTTGCCGAGGAGTTCGGCATCGATCTCGACGGCGAACAGCAGCGATGTATTTTTATCGGGGACTCGCCGAACGACGCGCCCATGTTCGACTTTTTCAGCTATTCAATCGGCGTCGCGAACGTGCACGTCTTCACAAACGCGATCGCCACGCCGCCGAAGTACGTGACGGTCGGCGAAGCCGGGGCAGGATTCGCGGAGCTGGCGGCGTTTCTGCTTGCGTGAGTGGCAGCCGAGCCGCAACTTCAGTTGCTTGCGACGGCCCTAGTTCGCGGCCGTCATGGTCGCGAGCTTCGCCAGGTCGAGCTCCTTCAAGGCGCCGGTAAGAACGCTGGCGTCCACGCCCGAGCCATTCACGGTCACGCTAAAGCGATTGTTGAGGATGACGCTGACTTCGCCGCTTTTGTCGCGGCGGTCGTAGCGTTCGTGGACAAGTTGGCCGTCGACCTTGGTTGTGCGCTCATAGCCAGTGCTGGTTTCCTTTTCCATGGTCGGATCGAACTTCCCGGCGAGAGCGGCGAGGCCCGACAACGACCCCAGATCCGAGATCTCCACGTTGAGGCTGGCATTCGCACCGTCGCTGTAGCGCGCCGTCGCGCTCGAGCCCTTGATGCCCATGGCTTCGCCGCTCTGGCCCGAAGCTTCGGTGCGCTTCAGCCCACCTATCCTTTCGGGCAGCATGTCCTTGAGACGGTGAAAATCGACCGGCTTGACATCCCTGCCGCCGGTCATGATCTGTCCTACCGCGTTGAGCGCGGTGTTCATGTCGACCGCCGAGCCGCCCGCCCCCTGCGGGTCCGTCGCGCCGGAAGCCCGCCCCGCCTTTTCGGCGCGTTCCGCTTCTTCACCCATACGCCCGAGCTTGCTGATCGCGTCGTCCACGCGCGCGCGATCGGCCTCCGATTTCCCGCCAAAGATGTTCGACAGCGCGCCGGCAGCAATGGTGGTGTCGGCGGCGGTGTCGCCATGAGAGCTGAACTTGCCCAATGCGCCCAGGCCGAGCAGGCTAAGCCCGCCGATCGCGCAGGCGCTTAAGACACCGATCACGACCGCCATGACGATGGCGCAGAGAACGGTGACGATGGTGTAGCCGATGGACTTGTCCTTCGGACAGCGCATCAACACCGGCAGGCCGAGATAGAGCAGATACAAGCCATACAGTCCGGCAATGAAAGCGAGAACGCCCAGCATCGGAATGAGGTGGAAAACACCCGCGACCCACGCCGGGGTGTAGCTGTATGCGGTGACCTTCAACGCTCGCAGCGAATCGCGCTGACCGCCGAACGTCGGTGCCAGAACGTCGACCAGCCATGAAATCAGCCAGACGATGAGAAAGGCGAAAACAAATTGGAGGACGGCGGTGAGCACCGCGGCGACGATGCCGACCCTGACCATGCCGGCGAAGGGCACGCTGACCCCGACCAGGGTGCTGCCGAGAAGTGTCGCCACGACGCCGATCGCCACCAGCGGCAATACGTATCCCATGTAGATCTCGCCGGCGGTTTTCGGCTCCGCCGCGATCAGCGGCCACTCGGTCGAGGGCGACAGCAGTATTCCCTTGATCCGCGCGAAAATTCCGTGGGCCATGGCCGCGTCGAAGCGCGGCAAAGGGTCGGCGGGTCCACCTGACACGGCGTGGGGC
>JALZAO010000299.1 GCA_030948305.1 Pseudomonadota bacterium | reverse complement strand
CCTCCTCGCCGCCGATGCGGCTTCCGCCGACTCGGCATCGCGCTACGACACGTTGACGCAGGAGGCGATCGATCGCCAGATCTTCGGCGCGCCGACCTACGTTTATCGCGACGAGCCGTTCTGGGGACAAGATCGGCTCGACTTTTTGGACCGTGCGCTGGCAAAATAGCGTGTTTTCGGCCTCGGTCGCCGTATCCTGAAGTACAGAAGCTCGGCAGCCAGCGACCGGCGGGGCCAGTGGTCCACCAGGGCGCGGGCGCGCACCATAAAAATGACCGGCATCCAAGCGATCCGGTCGTAACGATCCGTTGTTTGCCACTTTGAGGGGGTGTTCATGTCAACCGCAACTATCTTCGCGCTCGCCTGCGCGGCCGCCGCGCTCGTCTACGGCGGCTGGTCGATCAGCTGGATCATGGCCAAGCCGACGGGCAACGAACGCATGCGCGAAATTGCCGCGGCGATTCAGACCGGCGCGCAGGCATATCTCAATCGTCAGTACACGACCATAGGCATCGTCGGCATCGTCCTGCTGGTTATCATCGCCTGGGCGCTTGGTGCGCGCACTGCGGCTGGGTTTGCGGTTGGCGCGATCTTGTCGGGACTCGCCGGTTACATCGGCATGAACGTGTCGGTGCGCGCTAACGTGCGCACCGCGGAAGCCGCGCGCACGGGACTCAACGAAGCGCTCGCAGTCGCGTTTCGAGGCGGAGCGATCACCGGCCTGCTGGTCGTCGGGCTGGGCCTGCTCGGTGTCGCGGGCTTCTACCTGTTCCTGGTGCAATCGGCGTCGTACGCGCCGAACATGATGCGTGAGGGCCTGCATACGACCATCGAGCCTCTGGTGGGGCTTGCGTTCGGCGGATCGCTGATCTCGATCTTCGCGCGGCTGGGCGGCGGAATATTCACCAAGGGCGCGGACGTGGGCGCCGATCTCGTCGGCAAGGTGGAAGCCGGCATTCCCGAAGACGATCCGCGCAACCCCGCGGTGATCGCCGACAACGTGGGCGACAACGTCGGCGACTGCGCGGGCATGGCGGCGGATTTGTTCGAGACATACGCGGTGACGATCGTTGCCACGATGCTGCTCGGTGCGTTGCTGTTGCCGGGCAACGCCGAAGCCGCGGTCACGTATCCGCTCGCGCTCGGCGGGTTTTCCATACTCGCCTCGATCGTGGGCTGCTTTTTCGTCAAGGCTCGTGCCGGCGGCAAGATCATGAACGCGCTTTATCGCGGACTGATGGTTGCCGGTGGCATCTCGGCGATTGGATTCTGGTTCATTACCGACTGGATGATGGCTGGCGTTGCGGCGAGCCATCCCGAGCTGACCACGATGCATCTCTGGGGCGCGGGCCTGATCGGGCTGGCGCTGACCGCGGCGATGGTCGTGATCACCGAGTACTACACCGCCACCGAGTTCAAGCCGGTGCGCCACGTGGCGGAAGCATCGACTACGGGACACGCGACCAACATCATCGCGGGGCTCGGAGTGTCGATGAAGTCGACGGCGTGGCCGGTGATCTCGGTGTGTGTCGCGATCCTCGCGTCGTACTGGCTGGCCGGGCTCTACGGCATCGCGGTCGCCGCCACGGCAATGCTTTCCATGACCGGGATCATCGTCGCGCTGGACGCCTACGGTCCGATCACCGACAACGCCGGCGGCATCGCCGAGATGGCAGACCTTCCCGCATCGGTACGCGCGATCACCGATCCGCTCGACGCGGTGGGCAACACCACCAAGGCGGTGACCAAGGGCTACGCCATCGGCTCCGCCGGACTGGCCGCATTGGTGCTCTTCGCCGATTACACCCACGCGCTCGAAGGCTCGCACATCGACGTCAGCTTCGACTTGTCGAATCACATGGTGATCGTCGGCTTGTTCCTGGGTGGATTGATTCCGTACCTCTTCGGCGCCATGGCGATGGAAGCCGTCGGTCGCGCTGCCGGCGCGGTGGTGGTCGAGGTGCGAAGGCAGTTCAAGGAAATTCCGGGGATCATGGCCGGCACCGCCAAGCCGGAATACGGTGTGGCCGTCGACATGCTTACGAAGGCGGCGATCCGCGAGATGTTGATCCCCTCGCTGCTGCCGGTGCTGGTTCCCGTCATCGTCGGCCTCGTGCTGGGACCGCAGGCACTTGGCGGCTTATTGATGGGCACGATCATCACCGGACTGTTCGTGGCGATCTCGATGACCACCGGAGGCGGCGCCTGGGACAACGCCAAGAAGTACATCGAGGACGGGCATCACGGCGGCAAGGGCTCGGACGCGCACAAGGCCGCAGTGACGGGAGATACGGTTGGAGACCCGTACAAGGACACGGCAGGGCCGGCGGTGAATCCGCTGATCAAGATCATCAACATTGTCGCGCTGATGATAGTGCCGCTGCTCGCGACGTATGGCCTCGGTCACAAGCCGGTGGTGTCGCCTCGGATGGCGGCGCCGAGTGCGATCACGGCTCCGGCGCCCGCTGCCGCTACCGCGCCGGTCGCCGCGGCCACAGCTCCGATCGCGCCGGCGGGAAATGCCACCGGCGCTCCGGGCTACAGCTCGGCACCGGTCCCGTCGACCGGAGGGCCTGCGCCGGGTATAACAAAAAAGTGAAGCGACATCGTTGAGCCACGTCGCGCGCTCGGGAAATGGAGCGTTTCGCAGGCGACCCGCAGCCGATGATCGCGCACGTGGTGTCGCGGCATTCCTTCGCCCGCATTGCTCATCAGATTGCCTTGACCGATCTTCATTCGCGCGGCTTGTTCCGCGTTCGTTTGCCGCTCGTATCGTGGGTTGCGCGGTGATGGCGAAGATCGTTCCCGCGTTGGCGAAATTGAGTTATCCGAAACTGCATCGGCCGATTCAGCGAACGCGCCTCTTTAGCTTGCTGCAGGAGCGCAGTCACCGTCCACTGCTGTGGATTACGG
>JALZAO010000298.1 GCA_030948305.1 Pseudomonadota bacterium | reverse complement strand
GCGGTGAGTCGATCCTCGTTCACCTCGGGCGCCAGCGAGTAGAGATACAGGCTCACGCGCGCGGGATCGTGCGCGGCGAGGACCTCGCGCATCAGGCGCCCCATGACGTGCGCGCGGAAATCGGCCGAGAGATAGCCGATGCGCATGCGGCCGCTGGCGGAAACATCGGCGCGCCGGGTCAGCGCAACGGGTTCGAACCGGGAGCGGTTCTGCTGCTGCAGGCGATCGTATTTGCGATACAGCTCAAGAAGCGTCTCCCGCGACAGATCGCAATACTGCGCGCGCGACACCGTCACCGCCGCTAAGTCGGCCTGGTCGGGCCGGTAAGGCCAATCCAGCGCGAGCGGCAGATACTTCGCTTCGTACGCCGGATCGCCGAGGAAGCGCGAGAACATCAGTCCTGTGGTCACCAGCTCCGCGGACAGCGCCGCGCCCGGCTCGAAGCGCAGAAAATCCTCGAGCGCCTCCTCGATGCGTCCGAGCAACAGCAGGCTGGTGCGCAGTGCGAACCAGACACGAGCGTCGGCCGGCGCCAGCGCGCGTGCCCGTTGCAGGTGCGTCAGCGCCACGCTCCAGCGGCTGCGGCGCTGCAGCGTCAAGCCAAGGTTGCCTAGCGCCTCGATCGAATTCGCGTCCACCGCCAGCGCGCGCTCGAAGGCCATCTGCGCGTCGCCGTAATGGCCCCGATGGAAGTGAACGTGGCCCAGCGCCAGCAATGGCGCGAGCCAGACCGGCTTGTGCCTGGCGGCCTCGTCGAAGCTCCGCGCCGCGGCGTCGAAGTCTCCGCGGGCAAACAACAGCGCGCCGCAATTGTGATGCGCCTCGGCAAGCGTGGGTGACATTTCGAGGACGCTGCGGTAGGTCGCGATCGCGTCGTCGATGCGGCCGGCGCCCGCCTCCGCCGCGGCGCGGGCGAGGAGCTCCTGCCATGGGACCTGACCCGGGCTCGAGATCACGCGCGTAGCTCCACCGCCGGCGCAACGTTGGCGTGCCGCCGCCAGCCGATGACGAACCAGCCGTAGGCGAGAAAATCGACGGCGAGCACCAGAGTGAATGCGAGTTGGAGCGCGCCACCCGTGTCGAGCCCGAATCTCGACCGCGCCGCGTCGACGATGAGACCGATACCCCATTGCGATGCGAAGCTGCCGCCGAAGATCAGAAGGTTGAATGCCGTGTTCGCGCGAGCGGAAAGCGTCCGCGGAAATCCTTGCCCCAGAACCGTGAAGCCGAGCACGTTAACCGCGGCACCGAGCCCATACACGGCCCACAGCGCATAGGTCCACGGTGCGCGGAGGATGATCAGCATTAGCGCCACGACGTTCAGGCCGAAGCCGGCGGCGTAAAGGTGAAGGGTGGATATGCCGATGCGCGCAAGCCGCGTCGCGAAAGCCCCGATGCCGAGATAGCCGCCGACAATGGATATACCCATCAACATCAGGTGATCCGCCGCGACATCGCGCGAGTATCCGTTGACCTCGATCAGCCACGGTACCGACCAGAGGCCCTGGATGGCCATGAACGAGCCCGTGGCGGCAGAACCGAGTGGCGCCATCCACCACAGGCGCCGGCTCTCGAAAACAGTTCTGACTCCATGCCATTGCGCGTTCCATCCCGCCGCGTTCGGGGGGTGGGGCGTATCGGGAACCAGCAAGAAGATGGCCGCCGCTGCAGCGAACGTCGAAGCGGCAAGAGCGACAAAGATTCCATGCCACGAAACAAAGGACAAGGCGGCGGCGAGCGGTGCGGTCGAAAGCAGCGCGCCGGCGCCGCCGGCAACCATCATCCACCCCGAAAGCGAGGCGTGGCGCTCCGCCGGGTACCACGCTGCGATCGCTTTCAGCGGCGCCATGAGGCAGATGGAGACACCGGCACCGATCAGCGCACGCGAGATGGTGAGGCCGACGACGCTGTCGCTGGCCGCAAACAACAGCGCTCCGCATCCTGCGACGCACAAGAGCACGGGCTCGACACGACGCGGGCCATAGCGATCAAGCATCATCCCGGCGGGAATCTGCATCGCGGCGAAGGCAACGAAGTACGCGCTAGTCAGAAGTCCCAATGACGATGCGCTTATCCCGAGAGAGGCCGTGAGCTCGGGCGAGATCACCGCATTGACGTTGCGATAGACATACGACAGCAGATACGCCGCGGCGAAGCACAGATACAGGCGCAGGAAGGAAGGCGCGCTCATACGTACGCGCGGTTCAATGATCGGAGCGCGCACGGATTCGTGCGGCGATGTTGCAACGGCGGTTCCATCTTTCGGAAAATCAGGCCCGGAAAATGAAGTACGCAGCGCCGACCATGCACAGCGCCGCCCAGAGATAGTCGAGCTTCAGCGGCTGATCCATATAGAACATGGCAAACGGGACGAATACTGCGAGGGTGATTATTTCCTGCATGATCTTCAGCTGGCCGAGCGACAGCGCGGTGTAACCGATGCGGTTCGCCGGAACCTGCAGCAGGTACTCGAAAAGCGCGATTCCCCAGCTCACGGTCGCCGCGATCCACCAGGGGCTCGACTGCATGTTGCGCAAGTGGCCATACCAGGCGAAGGTCATGAACAGGTTGGAACCGATCAGGAGCATCGCAGCGCTCAGCGCCGGATGTTGCAGCATGAAAGTCGGCATGGGAGGACAAAAACACGAAGAAGGTCGCTATTATCACCGATTGCGCCGGCTTTTCGCCCGCTCCGGAGCGTACGGACCGATCCGCAGATGCGGTGATAGAATTCGCGGCTCTTTCCGCGGTCAAACGCGAAGACCGGACCCGACTTCATGATCAATTCCCTGCGGCTGTTGACCCGTGGCGCGTCTGTCGCTGCGCTCTTCTCCATGCTGGCCGCAATGCCTGCCGCCGCGGACACGCGCTACCCCGCCACGCCCAAGCGCCCTGTCAGCGACACCTACCACGGC
>JALZAO010000024.1 GCA_030948305.1 Pseudomonadota bacterium | reverse complement strand
AATCTCCGCCAAAGACAACCCAGGCGTGCTGCTCGATGTCAGCTTCGATCAGAAGGGCGATCTCGATCGCGAGAGCTTTATCGTCAAAGTCGTGGGAGGAAAGCAGCAGGTCATAGCGACGGTACCACCTGTCGGTACCAAGTAAGGCTCTAGGACCCACCCTCTGCCGCCGAGCTCGCAGGAAGCGAGCGCATTCAGCTTCGAGACTCGGCGCTGGCGCCCAAGCCGGAGGATTGCACCCGGTAGGGTGCGTCATCTGGCGAATTCGGTCGACGGTTCCTCCGCGGAACGCGCGCCAACTTACAGAACTCTTGCTCCATCAGAAGTCCTCCTACGGCACGGCGCGTTTGTCCTACCGTAACTTCAGCGAAAAGCCGATTTCGCGTAGCACGCCGCCTCGATAGTCTCTGCGCACCGTGTTCCACGGTTAACCGGAGTCAGACATGGATAAAGTCACCACGAATGAGCCTTCGTCGAATCGCGACCCGATTACCGGTACGCCGGGCGCGCACCCCGTTGGCGTAGGCGTCGGCGCCGCCGCCGGGGGTATTGCCGCTGGGGCCGCGGCCGGGACGCTCGCTGCCGGCCCGGTGGGTACAGCGGTGGGCGCAGCGGTCGGCGCGGTCGTTGGCGGCCTTGCAGGAAAAGCGGTGGCAGAGCACTACGACCCCACGGTCGAGGAACAGTACTGGCGCAGTAACTTCGACCGGGAACCGTATTATCGGCGTGGCACAAGCTTTGATGACTATGCTCCGGCGTACAGGATCGGCGGGGAGGCACGCGGTCGGTACGGCGACAGGTCTTTCGATGATGTCGAAGACGACCTGGCGAAGGAGTATCAGGCTGCCCGGGGTGCATCGCGTTTGGAATGGGACGACGCGAGGGATGCGACAAGAGCCGCCTGGACGCGCGTCGGGGGACAGTAGCGCGATGCCGAGCCAGAGGGGCAAGGCGTGCATTGCTTCGTTGACCGGACTCTTGCAACGCGTAACGCACGGAACTGATTCAACCCATCTTTTATAACTAGAGAGGACATCATGAGTATTATCTGGACCATTCTGATCGGCTTCGTTGTCGGCCTTCTGGCAAAAATGCTAACGCCTGGCCGCGATCCGAGCGGGTTTTTTGTTACTGCAGCCATCGGGGTCGCAGGCTCATTGCTCGCCACTTTCGGGGGGCAGGCATTGGGTCTGTACAACGCCGGTGAACCCGCAGGCTTCATTGGCTCGCTCGTTGGCGCGATTATTCTTCTAGTGATCTACCACCTCGTCCGGAGGAACTCAGCAACCGTAAGGTAGAGGCGCCGAGGCGGCCGGACCCGTCGGAAAGCCCGCGCTTTGCGGGCTTTCCTTTGAACTGAACGGATTTGATTGGGGGCCAAGATGAGCAACGCACAGGTAAAGCGTCGTCGAAAGTCGGCGGTCGAGGATTTCAGCGACACGTTGACAGAAGCCCAAGATTTGCTAGGCAAAGCTGCCGCAGAGACAGGCTCGCGGGCCAGCGATCTTCGCTCTCAGGTCGAAGCCAAGTTGCGGTCCGCGAAACTGAAATTGCAAGACCTTCAGGACGATGCTGTCGACCGCGCGAAAGCCGCGGCTCGGGCGACGGACGACTACGTGCGCGACAATCCGTGGCGCGCCATCGGCGCTGCTGCAGCCATAGGTTTCCTCGCCGGTGTGATTCTCAGTCGGCGCTGACCCGCGAAGCGCGCCACGCTTGCGTGTGCTCGCGCGGCGTCACGCTCCGTTCGGAAGCGATGTGGTGAGCCCGGCTACATAGGGGCCGAATATTGCTAAGCCCAAGGAGATGACATGAAAAGACTGTTGCTAGCCATCGTTGTAACGCTTCTGACTCTTGTTGGACCCGCGGTCGCCGCTGCCGACAAGGACGCGAAAGCTGCAGCCAAGACACCGATGGCAGCCCAAAAAGCGCCCTCTGCAGCAGAGAAGCTCGATCTCAACACAGCTAGCGAGCAGCAGTTAAGCGAGCTGCCGGGCATCGGCGAGGTCCGCTCCAGGGCAATCATCAAGGGACGTCCTTATAAAGGTAAGGATGAGCTCGTAGAGCGCAAGATCCTTACACAATCGGTCTACAACAAGATTAAGGACCAGGTGATCGCCAAGCAGGCGAAGTGATCGCGTGGCCGTGGGATGGCAAAGGACGCATGGCCGGTTCGCACTACCGGTCTGCGTCCCACCGAATCGGGCATTTGACTGGAACCACTCGGCAGTGTACTTCGTCGAGCGGGGCGACAAGCCCTGCGTGAAGACGGCGCAAGGCGAAGTCGTTTGCCATTTCCTGGTGCTCGCGGGGAACGTCTATCTTGGTGAGTATGGCGATGACATCGCACCGGAGCTCACGGCGCGCATCATGCCGGTCGGAACCTACATGATTGCAACCGAGCCCATGGGCAAGGATCGCGCCGATGCTCTGATGCCAAAGCGGACCGCGGTGTCGGACACCAACTTTGTGCTCGATTATTTTCGTTTGAGCGCCGACCATCGATTGTTGTTCGGCGGAGGGGAGACCTATACAGGCGCGGTTCCGGGAGACGTCGTGGCGCGGATACGAAAACAGATGTTGACCGTTTTTCCGCAGCTCGCCGATTTGTCGATACCATACTCGTGGGGTGGATTCGTCGATATCACGATGAACGAAGCGCCGGATTTCGGGCGCGTCGGCAACAAGATGTACTACCTCCAGGGTTTCTCGGGCCACGGCCTGGCGATTGCGGGCATCGCGGGCAAACTGGTCGCCGAAACGATTGCCGGCCATGCCGAGCGCTTCGATTTATTCGCCCGGCTCAAGCATCACGCCTTTCCGGGTGGGAGGCTGATGCGCACCCCGGCGCTCATGCTCGGCATGCTCTACTACCGCATGCGCGACATGGTGTAAATGAGGTCGCGATTGCCATACATATGGACCGCTCGTGCCAATTGAATTGCACGCCTTCGACACGCCAAACGGCCGCAAGATCAGCGTCGCGTTGGAGGAGATGGCGCTTCCATACACCGTCACCATCGTCGATATTCGCAAGGGCGACCAAGCCGCTCCCGAATTCTTGAGAATCAGTCCGAACGGCAAGATTCCGGCGATCGTCGATCCGGACGGGCCTCACGGAAGACCCGTCAGCGTTTTCGAATCCGGCGCCATCCTCATCTATCTGGGTGAGAAGACGGGCAAGTTCTGGCCGCAGGATCTGGAAGCGCGCATTCCAGTTCTGGAATGGCTGATGTTTCAGATGGGTGGCTTCGGGCCCTTCCCGGGACAGGTCCACCATTTCCTCACGGTCGACAATGAAGACGACCGTCGATATGGACTCGAGCGCTACTCGAAGGAAACGCGGCGGCTCTACGGCGTGATGGACGTCAGACTCGCCGCGCAGGAATTTTTCGCGGATCAGCTATCGATTGCCGACTTCGCCGTCCTGGGCTGGGCGTGGAGGCACCCCCGGCACAAGGTCGATCTCGCTGAGTTTCCGCACGTGCAGCGATGGTATGAAACGATGATGGCGCGTCCCGGCGTCAAGCGCGGATTTGCGACGAAGCTGAGTTAGGCCTAATCGGGCACGCGCCCGAGTCCCGGTATTTTGATTCCCGGGTGCCTCAGGTCGAGCCCCGTTACCAAGCCTAGCAGGTTGAGCTCGAGGCCCTCGTCAAGTCCCACGGCCACACCGAAAATGCCGGACAATGAGAGTTGAAATCCGGTGCCACTGGGGGTTCGCGCAACGATCTGGCCGATGGGCAAATAATCTTTGCCGATCGCGTTGGATGGTAGCGTCAGGCCGAGCTCGTGGACCTGCCGGCCAAGGTGGGCAAGGAACGTGTTGCTGTTCGGACCAGGCCACGCGCGATAGCTGGTTGCGAATGGATAGCTGGCGATGGCCTGCGGCAACTTGGCGATGACCGTTTCGGCATCGGCGCCGCGGACATCGTGTATCAGAGCCGGTGCCGCGCCGTACCACTCCGCGTCCGGGGCGCCAGAATCGGTGATGGAAACCGATGAGCCGCCATCGCGCGCGTACCAGCCGATGACTTCATAGCGCGTGTACCGGTCCGCGCCTCGAGGCTTCGCTGCAAGCCAGCAGTGGACAGCGAAAGCGCCACGCCATCCGAACGCACGGCTGGTATAGACCTGTACGACTGCTTCGCGGTGGGTCGAGGGGTCGGGAGCGAGGCCCATCGACCGGTGCGTTGCCGTGCGCCAATCGCCATTGATTGGTATGCGTCCCAAGGCAAGCGTCAGTAGCGGCCCGGCAAGAAGCAGCGCTATGAACACGAGCAACCACGTGGCCAAGCGCGCGCTTGTGATCGCGATAGTTGTGAATTCAGTCATTGAAAGAGGGATGAGGGCGCCGAGCTATACCGAATATGGGCACTCGCGGAGGACTAACAAGGGTCGCGCGCGCTCTTGGCTCGAGTTAGAGGGACGATCATGTTCCCGCTTGACTGAGAGTACAGGGAGGAACCCAAACCGTTTCCGTCAGAATCCCAACGACGTTGCCACTCCGATCGCCAGTCGGCCCCGCGGTCCGGTCTGGACACAATCGAACGTTCGTTCGATAATATACCTTCTGGACGCAATACGTAGCAGGTGAACTTGGAAGCTTTCGCGCGTCTTGCCATCGTTGATGTCGAAACCACGGGACTGAGCCCCGCGGAGAATCGCATCGCCGAAATCGGCGTGGTCACGGTGGACGGCGACGCCGTCGACCGATGGACAACGCTGATCAAGACGTCCTCGCGTCGAGAATGGGCGTCCTCGATGGTTTCGGAGCGAGGCGGCTCGGACGACGCGCCTTCATTCGGCGCTATCGCGGCGGAACTGGCGCGAAGGCTATCGGGTCGGTTGTTCGTTGCTCATAACGCGCGATTCGATCATGCCTTTCTCAGGGCGGAATTCGACCGGGTTGGAGTCAGCTTCAATCCGGAAGTCCTCTGTTCGGTGATGTTGTCGCGCAAGTTGTATCCGCATCTGGCGCACCACGACCTGGATTCGCTGATCGCATGTCACGGATTGCGCGCCGAGGCGCGGCATCGGGCGCTGCCGGATGCCGATCTCGTCTGGCAGCTGTGGCAGATCATCCATCGCCAGCACTCCGGAGAGGTCATCGCCGACACGATCAAGAGCCTGCTGGCGGGGCCCGTCTTGCCTCCGCAGCTCGACCCGTCGCTGATCGAACGCTTGCCGGAGGCGCCAGGCGCGTATGTATTTCATGGCGAAGGCAACCGACCGCTTATCGTCGGCGCGGCCGGGAACCTGAAGCTCCACGTTCTGAATTACTTTCGAATCGATCGAGCGACGGACAAAGCGCTTGAATATTCGCATCGCATCACGAACATAACTTGGCGTGTCACGCGCGGCAAACTGGGTGCGCAGCTTTACGCGGCGGTCCTCGATGGCGAGGCTTTCGCGACGGGCAAGCGAAGGATGCAAACCGCCGCCTTTACGTGGCAGTTCTCGCCGGAAGCCATCCCCAGCGTGGAAGTGGTGCCGCTTTCGGAGTGCCGTTTCCCGACGGCCACCGAGTCATTCGGGATTTTCGCGTCCGAACGCAAGGCGCGAAATGCGCTCGTTCGCCTTGCGACAAAGCACCGTCTCTGCCATTGCCTGCTCGGCATCTCCGGATTCGCAAAGGTCGGCTGCCCGGCGTGCCCTGTCGATCGACTGAGCAGCGCCTGCGTGGACAGGATAAGTCGCAAGAGACAGTTGGTGCGTGTGTTTGCAGCGGTCAAGCCGTTGGAGGTTCCGTCCTGGCCCCACCGGGGTCCGGTGGGCATCCGCGAGCGTGCCGAGCTCCACGTGGTCGATCGTTGGCAATATCTCGGAACGGCGCGAAGCGAAAACGAGCTGCACGCACTACTGGAGAGCTCTCCGCGCGACTTTGACCGGCGGCTCTATCTTCTCCTGAAGCGGACCTTATCCCGCATGCCGCAAAGAAAAATCGTCGACCTGTCGGTGTATGGACCCGGTCTCGAATGCTCCGCGTCGGTCCCGGCTGACTTCCATGGTTGACGCTGCGATCGTGGCTCCAACCGGCGTCGTGAAGTCGCCTCTGTGCTACGAAACAGGTCCGCGTCACCGGCGAACGATGTCGCCGGCCGAGTGTCAATATACGAGCCAAAGCGTTCAGAACCACGACCGTACCGTGATGCGGCTCGAATTGGCCGATGTTGCTTTTTAGGCTTGCGGTTTTGCGCTAATCCCCTATCTTGTGTATGTGTAACCGCACTGTAACCGCACCTTATGCTTACCTCAGTGAATAAAACCGCCTCGTTCCATCCCGCTGTCGACCGCTGGTTTCGCAAGCACTTTGCCGCGCCGACGGAGCCGCAAGCTCGCGCCTGGCCCGAGATACAAGCGGGGCGCAACGTTCTGGTCGCCGCGCCCACCGGTTCGGGGAAGACGTTGGCTGCCTTCCTTGCCGCGATCGACAGCCTGGTCCGCCGAGGTGTCGAGGCACCCCTGCCCGACGAGACGCTCGTTGTCTACGTTTCTCCGCTCAAGGCGCTCTCCAACGATATTCAGAAGAATCTTTCGATTCCCCTGGCCGGGATCCGTGAGGAGCTCGAGGCGCTCAACTTGCCGGATGTGGAGATTCGCACGCTGGTCCGCACCGGCGATACGCCGCAGGCCGAGCGCGCGGGGATGCGCAAGCGGCCGCCACACATTGTCGTCACGACGCCGGAGTCGCTCTATGTCTTGCTGGGATCGGAGTCGGGCCGCAAGATGCTGGCGACGACGCGCACCGTCATCGTCGACGAAATCCATGCGCTGGCGGGCAACAAGCGCGGCAGCCATCTCGCGCTGTCGCTGGAGCGCTTGGCGGCGTTAACGACCCAGGCGCCGGCGCGCATAGGCTTGTCCGCGACGCAGAAGCCCATCGAGGAGATCGCCCGCTTTCTGATCGGAGAAAGCGAGCCCGAAAAGGGCGGCAGGGGGAACAAATGCGGCAACGATTGCGTCATCGTCGACGCCGGGCACATTCGCACGCGAGATCTCGGGATCGAGGTGCCGTCGTCACCGCTCGAAGCGGTCATGTCGAACGATGTCTGGCAGGAGGTGTACGGCAGGCTCGCCGAGCTCGCGCTCGTCCATCGTACGACGCTCATTTTTGTCAACACGCGGCGCATGGCCGAGCGCGCTGCTCGCCACTTGTCGGAGCGGCTCGGCGCGGAGCATGTCACCGCGCATCACGGCAGCATGGCCAAGGAGCTGCGGCTCAAAGCGGAGCAGCGTTTGAAGCGCGGCGAGCTGAAAGTTCTGGTGGCAACCGCGTCGCTCGAGCTCGGGATCGATATCGGCGATGTCGAGCTGGTGTGCCAGCTTGGCTCTCCGCGATCGATCGCCACCTTCCTGCAGCGCGCCGGACGGGCGAGCCACCAGGTCGGCGGCGTGCCGAAGGCGCGCATTTTCGCGCTGTCGCGTGACGAGCTGGTCGAATGCACGGCGTTGCTCGACGCGGTGCGCCGGGGCGAGCTCGACCGGCTGATCATTCCGCCCAAGCCGCTGGATGTGCTGGCCCAGCAGATCGTCGCCGAGGTCGCGGCACAGGAGTGGACCGAGGATCAATTGTTCGAGCTGGTGCGACGGGCTTACCCGTACGCGACGCTCACGCGAGACGAGTTTCTGGACGTGGTGCGTATGCTGGCAGAAGGGTACAGCACCCGCAGAGGACACCGCGCGGCGTACGTCCATCGCGACGCGGTCAACGGCGTGCTGCGCGGCCGGCGGGGGTCACGCCTTACCGCGCTCACCTCCGGCGGCGCGATTCCCGACAATGCCGATTACAACGTGGTGCTCGAGCCTGCCGGACAACTTGTGGGAACCGTCAACGAGGATTTCGCGGTAGAGAGCCTCGCCGGTGACATTTTCCAGCTGGGGAACACCTCGTATCGCATTCTGCGCGTAGAAGCCGGTCGGGTGCGGGTCGACGACGCTCATGGCCAACCGCCGACGATCCCGTTCTGGCTGGGCGAGGCGCCCGCGCGCAGTGCCGAGCTTTCGCACGCGGTGTCGCGCTTGCGCGAGGAAATTTCCGATCGATTGAAGGGCGAGGGCGGCAAGCAGGCGGCCTTCGAGCAGGTCGTGCAGGACATCGGATTGTCGGCGCCGGCCGCAGGGCAGGTCGTGGATTATCTCGCCGCGGGCCAAGCAGCGCTGGGCGCACTTCCCACGCAAAAAACCGTCATCTTGGAGCGATTCTTCGACGAGTCCGGCGGAATGCAGCTGGTGATTCACTCGCCGTTCGGCAGCCGCATCAACCGCGCATGGGGACTCGCGCTGCGCAAGCGATTCTGCACCAAGTTCAATTTCGAGCTGCAGGCCGCGGCAACCGAAGATTCGATTGTGTTGTCGCTCTCGACCAGCCATAGCTTCCCGCTCGAGAGCGTGGCTCGCTACCTGAATTCCAAAACTGTGCGTCCGATCCTTGTCCAGGCGATGCTCGATGCGCCGATGTTCGGCGCGCGCTGGCGCTGGATCGCGGGAACGTCGCTGGCGCTGCCGCGCTTTCAAGGCGGCAAAAAAGTGCCCGCGCCCCTGCAGAGAATGCGCGCGGAAGATCTCATGGCGGCGGTGTTTCCCGATCAGATCGCCTGCGCGGACAACCTCGTCGGAGACCGTGAAATACCGGATCATCCGCTCGTGGCGCAGGCGGTGCACGACTGCCTATACGAGGCGATGGACGTCGAGGGTCTGGAGCGCCTTCTTGCCGACATCGAATCCGGCAGGGTTGCGGTCATCGCGCGCGACCTGACCGGGCCCTCGCCGATGGCGCAGGAAATCCTCACTGCGCGGCCATACGCCTACCTCGACGACGCACCGCTGGAGGAGCGTCGCGCGCAGGCGGTAATGGGCCGGCGGTGGCTCGACGACGCCAGCGCCTCCGATCTGGGCCGCCTCGACGTCGCCGCGATCGAGCGGGTGCGGGCCGAGGCGTGGCCCGAAGCGGCGAACGCCGACGAGCTGCACGATGCGCTGCTCGCGCTGGGATTTGTCACAGCGGACGAAGTCGACCGTCTGCCAGCGTGGCGCGACTTTCTGGATTCGCTCGCGGCGCAACGACGTGCGACGTGCATACTCGAAGCTGCCGGCGATGCATCGCCGGGTACAGCAACGAGGATCGCAGAGGAACGCTGTCCGATGTGGGTCGCGGCGGAGCGCTTGCCGCAATTCAGCACTCTGTATCCGAACGCCCGTCTCGCGCCGGCGATCCAAGCGCCCGCGGAGTTTGCGGAGCGGGCATGGACCCGCGATGATGCGCTGGTGGAAATCGTCCGCAGCCGGCTGGAAGGCCTCGGCCCGACCACGACCAGCGCGATCGCCGGCTCGATGAGGCTCCCGAACGGCGACATCGAGGCCGCTCTCGTCAAGCTCGTCGCTGAAGGCGTGGTCATGAGCGGCATGTTCACGCCTGGCGCGGGAGAGACCGAGTGGTGCGACCGCTCGCTCCTCGCGCGCATCCACCGTTACACGGTCAAGCGGCTGCGGCAGGAGATCGAGCCTGTCTCGAGCCAGGATTTTCTTCGCTTCCTGTTTCGCTGGCAGCACGCCATCCCGAGCGAGCAGCGGCAGGGACCCGATGCGCTGGACGCGGTCATCGCGCAGCTGCAGGGTTTCGAGGCGCCGGCGGCGGCGTGGGAGTCGGAGATTCTTCCGGCGCGTCTGGAGGATTACGAGTTCACATGGCTCGATGATTTGTGTCTCTCCGGTCGCGTGATCTGGACGCGATTGAGCCACACCGCGAATTCGGGCGCATCGAGCGGCCGCGGTCCGATCCGCACCACGCCGGTCACGTTGCTGCCGCGCCGCAGCGCCGGCCTGTGGACCCGCGCCGCGCCGCCGCCCGTCCTCAAGACCGAAGCATTGAACTCGCGCGCGCAAGCCGTCGTCGAGGCACTGCGTTCGCACGGTGCGTCGTTCTACGACGAGATCGTGCAGACGACAGGACTCTTGCGCACGCAAGTGGAAGACGCGCTGGCGGAGCTCGTTGCGTCGGGGTTGGTCGCGTCGGATAGTTTCGCGGGATTGCGCGCGCTGCTGACGCCGTCGGAAAAACGCAAGCCGCTCGGCAAGACCCGGCGGCACCGGCGCTCACCGCTTTTGGGCATCGAGGAAGCGGGTCGATGGTCCCTGGTCAAGCGAACGCCGCCGGGCGCGGCTGCGAAGCGCGACTACTATGAGCCCGACCAGGACATGGTCGAGCACATCGTCCACTCGCTGCTAAGACGCTATGGCGTCGTTTTCTGGCGCCTGTTGCAACGCGAAGCTGCGTGGCTGCCTGCATGGCGCGACTTGTTGCGCGTGCTCCGGCGGCTGGAAGCGCGCGGCGACATTCGCGGCGGGCGCTTTGTCGCCGGCGCGTCGGGCGAGCAGTTCGCGCTTCCCGAAGCGGTGGCGATGTTGCGCGATACGCGGCGCGCGGCGTCGACCGGAGCCCTGGTGTCGGTCAGCGGCGCGGATCCGCTGAACCTGGTGGGAGTGATTGCACCCGGAACGAAAGTGCCCGCGTTGCTGAACAACCGCGTGCTCTACCGCGACGGAGTGGCCATCGCAACGCTGATCGCGGGAGAAATTCAATGGATCGAAAGTCTCGCAC
>JALZAO010000297.1 GCA_030948305.1 Pseudomonadota bacterium | reverse complement strand
GTGCGGACGAGCTGCCGGAAATCGCGTCGCGCCGCCTCGCCGTAGTTGTGCACCACATCGAGCACGTGCGCATGTTGGAGACCACTCCGCTCACGCGCCCGCTGGAAGTGTTCCTCAAGATCAATACCGGCATGAATCGACTAGGGTTCAAACCCTCGGAAACGCGCGAGATGGCTGATCGGCTGTCGGCTGCGTCGAGCGTCGCAGCGTTGCGATTGATGACCCACCTTGCTCGCGCTGACGAAGAGGAAGGCTTGCGCGAACAATTGCAAACGTTCGAGGACGCGTGCAAAGGCTTGCCCTATCCGCGCTCGATCGCCAACTCCGCCGGCGTCATCCGCTTCAGCGAGGTGGGCGGGGACTATGTCCGGCCCGGCATCATGCTTTATGGCTCCTCGCCCTTTCCGTACGACACCGCGGAAATGCTCGGGCTGTCGCCGGCGATGACCTTGCGCAGCGAGTTGATCGCGGTGCTTGATCTGAAGCCCAACGCGAGCGTGGGTTACGGCGGAGGCTACACCGCCGCGCGCGCGCACCGCGTTGGCGTGATTGCCTGCGGGTACGCCGACGGCTATCCGCGGCACGCGCCGAATGGAACGCCGGTTCTGGTGTGCGGCAAGAAAGTGCGCACCGCGGGCCGCGTCTCGATGGACCTGATGACCGTCGACCTCACCGAAGTGCCGGAGGCCGGCGTCGGCAGCCCGGTCGTGCTTTGGGGCGAAGCATTGTCGGTCGATGACGTCGCCGCCGCGGCGAGCACCGTCGGCTACGAATTGCTCTGCGCGGTCGCGCCTCGCGTACCATTCGTGACCACCGAAATCGGCAAGGTCGACATCGAACTCTAACGCCACCGAGCGGGGAACACGCTTGTACATTGTCGTCACCGGCGCCGCCGGCTTCATCGGATCGAGCCTGATCCGGGCATTGAATGCGCGCGGAGAGACGCAGATTCTGGCGGTCGACAGCCTGTCGCGTACGGATACTTTCCGCAATCTCGTCGATTGCGACATCGCCGACTATTTCGACAAGGACGAGTTTCTGCCGCGGCTCGCCGACGGCGACTTCGACGACGACATCGCCGCGATCATGCATCAGGGCGCTTGCACGGACACCATGGAAAGCGACGGCAGGCTCATGCTTGCCAACAATTACCGCTATTCGGTGGCGCTGCTGCAGCATTGTCAGGATAACGACATTCCCTTTCTCTATGCCTCGTCGGCTGCCGTCTACGGCGCGGGCACGGAATTTCGCGAGGAAAGAGCGTGCGAGTCTCCGCTCAATGTCTACGGCTATTCGAAGTGGCTCTTCGATCAGTACGTCCGCCGTCTCCTCCCGGATCGCACGTCGCAGATCGCCGGCTTCCGCTACTTCAACGTGTATGGTCCCCGCGAAGCTTACAAAGGCAGGATGGCTTCGGTCGTATGGCATTTTTTTCAGCAGTATCGGGCCGCCGGCAAGGTGCAGCTTTTCGAGGGCTCCGGAGGCTACGCCGCCGGTGAGCAGCGCCGCGACTTTGTGAGCATCGACGATGTTGTGCAGGTCAACCTCGACTTTCTCGACCGCTCCGAGCGCTCGGGAATCTTCAATCTGGGCAGCGGCAGCGCAGCGACATTCAACGCGGTGGCGACCGAAACGATCAATGCCTGCCGCGTCGCGGAGGGCGTGGCGCCGCTGCCGTTCGAGGCGCTGCATCGCGAGGGCGCGATCGAATACATCGCTTTTCCCGCCGGACTCAAAGACAAGTACCAGAGCTACACCGAGGCCGATCTCGGCCGGCTGCGCGCCGCCGGGTACGACGCGCCGCTGCGCGACATCGGGCAGGGCGTCGCCAAGTGCGTGCAGGCGCTTCTTGGCCCATCGGCGGTCAACCCGTAGCATCGCGCAGCCGTTATAGGCGTCCGGCCAAGACCGGAAACGCCCGTGCAACCCAATGTCCACTTTCCCTCGGAGGGATGAATGAAGAGGTTCCTGCTGTTACTCGTGACGCTGCTGTTCTCGGCGTTCGCGCTTGCCGCGGTCAATATCAACACCGCGACTAAAGAAGAGCTCGACGCTTTGCCGGAAATCGGTCCGGTAAAGGCGCAGGCGATCATCGACTACCGCAAAGCCAACGGCCCCTTCAAGACCCCGGAAGACATCATGAAGGTCAGCGGGATCAAGGAAGGCACCTTTGCCAAGGTCAAGGGCATGATCTCGGTGAGCGGGGCGTCGACGCCGGTCGCCGCGCCGGCAGCGCCCAAGGCCGACACCAAGGCTCTCGCGCCGTCAGGTATGCAAGCGCCGCCACCCGCCACGCAGCCCGCGCCGGCAGCCAAATCGACAACCCCGCCGACTCCGGCAGCGTCCGCTACCCCGGCGGCAAAGAGCTCTCCGGCAACGCCTTCGACCATGCCGGCGGCTGCGCCGCCTGCCGCTTCGAAAGCTGCCGCGCCGAGCGCAGCGCCGGCTAAGGACGCCAAAACGATGAAAGCCGAAAAGGCTGCGGCTGACCAGGCGGCCAAGGCCAAAGCCAAGGCGGACGCCGAAGCCGCAGACAAGGCCAAGAAAGACGCCAAGGCCGCCGAGGTGCAGGCGAAGAAGGACGCCAAGGCTGCCGCAGCGAAGGCAAAGAAAGACGCCAATGCCGCCAAGGACGCGGCGACGAAAGACGCCAAAGCCGCCAAGTCGGACAAAGCCGCCGCCAAAGACGCAAGCAAGAGCGACGCGGCGATGAAATCGGCGGACAAGGACGAAAAGGCCAAGAAGTAAGCCGGGCCTATCACGACGAAGCGGAGCGTTTGCGGCAGATCGGCCGCAGTTTCGTCGCTGCACCCTCGGAGCCCCGCGTTTCACGCGGGGCTTCCTTTTGGTCTCGGGTAAAATGACCTGGGCCTGCCGCGCGCGTCGCCAAGCCCTAAGCCTCCCATGTACAAAACCATCGAA
>JALZAO010000296.1 GCA_030948305.1 Pseudomonadota bacterium | reverse complement strand
GTCCGACACGGCGGCGCTAACGCGGGCGATCGCGATGTCGACATCGCGTTGCCTCAGGTGCCGCGTGATATTGGTTAGCCGCGTGCCGAACAAGAGCGTGTGCACGCGATCGCGATCGTTGGTGATGGCGTGTAGAAAGAACAGCAGCATGCGTGCGTAGCGGTCCATCGAACCCGAGATATCGCACAGCACAACCAGGGGAGGACGGCGCGACCGGCGGCGCCGCCAGGCGAGCGGAACGACCGCGCCGCGCGCGGAGGCCATTGCGCGCAGCGTCGCGCGCAGGTCGACCGACGTCCCCCGCTCCGCCGGCCGGGTTCGCCGTGTCGGCAATTCCGGCAGCGGCAGGCGCAGGCGAGCGATCATCAGCTTGACCTGCGCCAGCTCGGCTACGGTCATGGTCTCGAAGTCTTTGCTCTGCAGCACCTCGCGCGACGAAAAGGTCAGCGTCGCGTCGAGATCGATCTCTTGTTCCTGGGCCTCGATCGACGGTCCGCGCGGCGCAGGCGCCATCGCTTCGGCGAGACGCGACGGCAGCGGCGCTTCAGCCTCCGCAGGAGGAACGCGGCCGTAGATTTTCGGCAGCAGCAATTGCAGCATGCGTTCGAGCAATTGCGGATTGCGCCAGAAAAGGTCGAATGCCTGACCGAACAATACCTGCTGCTCGTGACGCTCGATCAGCACCGACTCGAGCGCGGCGCGAAAGTCTTCCCGGTTGTCGACACCGACCGCCTCGACCGCTTCCAGCGCCGCGATCACTTTGGCCGGGCCGACCGGCAACCCTGCCTTGCGCAGCACCCGCGCGAAATGAAGGATATTCTCGGCCAGGTGCGCTCGCCCGAAGAGCTGTCGATCGGCCATATCAAACGCGGGCCTCGACCGCCTTGCCTGCTTCTGTCCGCGCCTCGGCAACGAGCTGTGCCGCGATCTGCGGCGTCACGGCGCCGATATCGTCCTGGTATTTGAGCAGCGCGCCCAACGTGTCGGCCACCGTCTCCGGGTCGAGGCTCATGCGGTCGAGGGCAACCAATGCCTCGGCCCAATCCAGCGTTTCGGCAATGCCCGGCGACTTGAACAGGTCCATCGCGCGCAACCGCTGCGTAAACGCAACGACCTCGCGCGAAAGGCGCGCATCCGCGCCCGGAACCTTGCGCCGCACGATCGCCAGCTCGCGCTCGGCATTGGGAAAATCGACCCAGTGATACAGACAGCGCCGCTTGATCGCATCATGGATCTCGCGTGTTCGATTGGAAGTGATGATGACAATCGGCGGCGACGCGGCCTTGATCGCGCCGAGCTCGGGAATGGTCACCTGATATTCTGCCAGCACCTCCAGCAGATACGCTTCGAACGGCTCGTCGGTTCGGTCGAGCTCGTCGATCAGCAGTACCGGGGCGATGCCGTCGTCGGGCTGCAGCGCCTGCAGAATCGGCCTGCGGATCAAAAACCGCTCGCTGAAAATATTAGTGGCCAGCGCCTCGCGATCGACTTTGCCCTGCGCTTCGGTCAGCCTGATCTCGATCATCTGCCGCGGATAATTCCACTCGTACACCGCCGATGCCGTGTCGAGACCTTCGTAGCATTGCAGTCGCACCAGCGAACGCGACAGCGCACGGCTAAGCACCTTGGCGATCTCGGTCTTGCCGACGCCGGCCTCGCCCTCGAGGAAAAGCGGCCGCTTCATCTTGAGCGCCAGAAACACGCTGGTCGCGAGCCGCCGGTCCGCGAAGTAGTCGTAACGCTCGAGCAGTGCGACAACCGCATCGACACTATCGGGCAGCAAGGAAGAAGGCATGGTGCGATTCGTCCGCAGTCGGAGCGCAATTATACCTTCACGCTACGACGACGCTCAGTTCCTTCCGCAGTGCCAAGTTGGCCGGCTGCTTGATATGTCACACACGACCGCGAAGGAAAGCGTCAAAAGCGTTTTCCAATCGGCGCCCGCGCGGCGATCGACTGGGTTGCGTTCATCTCTCAATTAGGACTTGCTTGGTGCCGCATCCGGACGAATCAATCGCCCAATTTGATCTTGTTGTCCTTGATGACCTTGGCCCAGCGCGGTATTTCCTTGCGCACGAAGGCATCGAGCTGCTCGGGAGGTGCGGCAAGCACTTCCATACCCTGCGCCGACAGCTTGTCGGCAACTTCCGGTGTCTTAACGGCCTTGGCGATCTCATCGTAGACGCGTTTGACCAGAGCGGGCGGCATGCGGGCGGGACCGAACACGCCCCACCACGTATAGACCTCGTAGCCGGGGACACCCTGCGCTGCTATCGGCTCCACACCCGGAAGTTTGGGATCAGGCTTGGCGGAGGTT
Organism: Pseudomonadota bacterium; assembly: GCA_030948305.1. Lineage (GTDB taxonomy): Bacteria > Pseudomonadota > Gammaproteobacteria > Burkholderiales > Casimicrobiaceae > PALSA-1003. The sequence continues at coordinate 611 of JALZAO010000296.1, read as the reverse complement.
ACCGCGATGGCGCGCAGCCGGCCGGACGTAACATAGGGGTTCACCAGAAACACCGAGCCGATGGCCAGCGGCACTTGATCGCCGATCGCATCGTTCATCAGCGGCCCGCCACCGCGATACGGAACGTGGTTGAATTCGACGCCGAGTTGATTGCCGAGTTGCGTCATCGTCAAATGGCCGAGGCTGCCGGCGCCGATCGTCCCGTAGGAGACGCTCCCCGGCTTCGCTTTCGCCGCCGCGACGACGTCGCGAAACGACTTGTAAGGCTCGCTGACGTGCGCGACCAGCGCCATGGCACCGGTGCCCACCAGCATGATCGATGTCAGGTCTCGCGTCGTATCGTAGGGCAGGTTGGGAATCAGCGACGGGTTCACCGCATGAGTGTCGAACACCACGCCGAGGGTATACCCGTCGGGATCGGCTTTGGCCAACAATGCGGTTCCGATCGAGCCGGAAGCACCGCCGCGGTTGTCGACGATGAATGACTGGCCGGTTTGCACGCTCAATTGCTGGGCGATGACGCGCGACACCTGATCGACCGAGCCGCCGGCCGGGAAGACGGCTATCAACTTGACGGGCTTCGATGGCCACTGTTGCGCTGCGACACCGGG
>JALZAO010000295.1 GCA_030948305.1 Pseudomonadota bacterium | reverse complement strand
CAAACCGACTGCCCTTCTGCGTCACTATGCCCGGATCGCCAATGTTCTCGCGGCCGCTTGGCATGATTCGAAGGCTGCGAGCTCGTACATGGACTGCCTGTTCGGAGACCAGCGCGGAGACCGCAAAGGCTTCCCACCCGACGTTGCGCGCGAGCTGATCGCGTTGCGGGAATACCACGCCACACTAACCGCGAAAGACTCGTAGCGGAGAAGCCTTCCCTGACTTGTCGGGCGTGCGCGAGGATAGAGCTCCGCTCGGGATCACCCCTTGTATTCGAGCACGTGCATGCCGGCATTCCAGTCGCTGACGAACATCAGCCCTTCGGTCGTGACGAACAGATCGGCTGTCTTCGCGTCGAGAGCGATGTTGGGGCGCGGATCGATCAGCTTCGCCGGGATCGGCGGCACCCAATAGGCGACTTCCTTCGGCGCGAATTGATCCTTGATGTCGAACACGCGCACGCCGGCGTTGTTGTAGGTGGCGAAAATGGTCTCCTCGCTTTGCATCGAGCCGGGGCGGTTTTCGTGCAGGTTGTGCGGCCCGAACGTGCCAAGCGAACAGTAGTTGCGGTCCCGTGGCGTGGGTAGGGTGGAAATTGGCACCGGATTCTCGGGCGCGCGCATATCGAGCACGAAAGTATGGAACGTGCCTTTGGCGCACTGCTGCGCGTTGGCCTCGTCGGCGATCACCGCGAGCTTACGGCCGGGAAGCGGCAGGGGAGTGTGCGTGCCGCCGGGGAACGGCGGGGACCAGTTGATGTGCGACAGCAGCTTCGGCTTGACCGGATCACTGATGTCCATAATCGTGAGCCCGCCATCGCGCCATGCGCCGTAGCCGAGATTGCCGGCGGTGATCATGTGATGAAGTGCGGCCCGCTTGCCTTTCGGCAGCGTCGGAGTCTCGCCGGCCGCGCGGTTCATACCGGGCAGCGCCCAGCGCGAGACGATTTCCGGCTTGGTAATGTCTTTCAGGTCGACGATCGCGAGGATATGGTCGGTATAACCGTCGAAATGCGCGGCGACAGTGGCGTAGCGCCCGCCCGGCCACCAGACCCGGTTGATGCCCAGACCAGGCATTTCGAGAAACGCGATTTCCTTCATCTCGCCGGGCTGGGAAATGTCGTGGATCGACAGGCCGGAGCGGAATTTTTTCCGGTTGGTGATGCTGTCGACCAGGTTGTTCTCGAAATAGCCGCGCATGCCGTCATAGGACTGCATCGCCACGATGTTCGCGCCATTGGCAAGCAGCAGCATGTCCTCCGCGGTTTGCATCTGATGCGTGCGCGTGCCCGTTCCGGCGGTGAAGAATCCGACCGGCTTCAGCTTGCGCGGATCGGTGGCGTCGAGAATCGTCACGCCGTCGCTGAACATGTGGCCGACGTAGACGTGTTTGCGATTGACCATCACCTGCACGCCGTCCGGCCGGCCGCCCTGGTCGCTGTAGGAGATGTGCTTGATGCGGTAGCCGATACCTTGCGGCGGAACCGGCTCCTGGGGTTTAGCGGGAGACGCAGCCAGCGCCGCAAGAGGTGTCCCGCCCAGGGCAGCCATGCCAAATAGCAGCTTGAGATGCTCGCGCCTAGAGTTGTTGCTCATGCTTCCTCCCTTGTTGGCATGATCGCCTGGTTGTAAAACACAGGCTCCGGTCTTTCGTGTGCAGCCGAATCCGGATGACCGGGATCTCTTTCGCTCAGACGGGGCTGCTGGCCGAACAGCTTACGCTTGTAGCGTGAAATTGGGGGCCACGTTTCCTCGCAGTGCGGACGGTGCTGACAAACGCGGACCGCTACGTTAGCCTTGCGCCACGATCTCCGAGCTCGGTGGCCGTCCATGACCGAAAAGTCCCGCCCAAGCCCTGACAAGCACGGCCCGGTGGTCACGCTCGATCGAGCCTTAAGTCGTCTGGTCGCGGCGACATCGGTGTTGGTGCTTCCTGTTTCGCTACTTCTGTTTTTGCAGTGGCCGCTGCGCGAATGGGTGCAGGCCTACTCGCGGGAGACCAACGATCTGGCACAGGCCCTGTTCGCGCTCTACGTGAGCGTCGCGATCACCGCGGCAACGCGCCATCGCGCGCATCTTGCTGCCGACGCTTTTGCGCAGCGCTACCGCGGCGCCGTGCGATACAGGCTGGCACAACTCGGTGCGCTGTTCGCGTTGATTCCGTGGTCGCTGTTCGTCGTCTACGCCGCGTGGCCGAGTGTCGCGCAATCGGTTCGCCAGCTCGAGAGCTTTCCTGAGACCTACACCGCGGGCTATTTCATCATCAAGCTCGCGCTGTTGCTGCTCGCGCTGTTGACGCTGGCGCAAGCTGTGGTGGAAGTCTTTCGCGCGCGCGGCGAAGCCGTCCCCTGATGGCGACGACGGGGCTGTGGATGCTGGCAGCAGTGGCGGTTGCGCTGATCGCGACCGGGCTGCCCGCATGGATTGTGCTGATCGGTGTTGCCGTCGCGTTCAGCGCTGGCGGATTGTTCGTCGGCGCATTTACGCTGCCGATACTCACGGCCGTCCCGGCGCGGATTCTGGGTCTTCTCGAGAACGATCTGTTGCAGGCGCTGCCCCTCTACGTGCTGATGGGCGCATTGCTCAATCACCTGCCGCTTGCGCAGACGCTGTTTCGCGCGGCGAGCCGGGCACTGCAGCGATCCGGCGCGGGCACCGCGCTCGCAGGACTGGGCCTGGGGGTATTGCTGGCACCGATGAACGGCTCGGTCGGCGCGAGCGTCGCCACACTCGGGCGTACCGTGTTCCCTCGCCTTGACGCTGCCGGAATGCCGGCCGAGAAGAGCGCCGCGCTGATCTGCGTCGCCAGCACGCTGGGCGTCGTAGTGCCGCCGTCGCTGGTATTGATCCTGCTGTCGGACGCAATGATGCGCGCGCATACCGAAGCGCTCACCGCAACCGGCGCTGCGGTGCGCATCATCAATACGCAG
>JALZAO010000294.1 GCA_030948305.1 Pseudomonadota bacterium | reverse complement strand
TGCCGACGCCAAGAGGTTTGCCGAGAATCAACGCATCGCCGGCAAGCGCGCCCCGATTGCGTTTTATGTGCTCGGGGTCGACCAGACCGATGGCGACCAAGCCGTAAATGGGCTCGACGGAATCGACGCTGTGTCCGCCCGCGACCGGGACGCCGGCTTTGGCGCACACGGATTCGCCGCCATCGAGAATGCGACGGATCGTATCGACCGGAAGTCGGTCGACCGGCATGCCGACTATCGCCAGCGCGAACAAGGGCCTGCCGCCCATGGCGTACACGTCAGACAGCGCGTTGGCCGCGGCGATGGCTCCGAAGTCGAAAGGATCATCGACGATGGGCATGAAAAAATCCGTGGTCGCGACGATCGCCTGGCGGTCATTGATGCGGTAGACCGCCGCGTCGTCGGCTGTCTCGATACCGACCAGAAGATCGCGGGGGACGATCCCCGGCGACGATCGGGCGATGATGTCGCGCAGCACCGACGGCGAAATCTTGCAGCCGCAACCGCCGCCGTGGCTGAAATCGGTCAGGCGTAGGCTCGTCGGAGGGGAAGTGTCCATGCCGCTATCTTGTTATGGGAATGGCTGAACCCACGTTTTTCATCCCAGCGCTGCCCGGACATTCTAATCCCAAGCCGGTTCGGCCGCGCTGCGGACGCGCTTTTGGGCACGCTGCCCGCGCCTTGATCGGCCGCAAGCTCCGCGTCACCGGTTCACGTTATCATGATGCCCACGCAAATGCAGTAGTCTTCCGTCCGACATAAGCGCCCGATCGCTCCAACATGATCTCCAGCGAAACGCTGCAGCACCTCAAGCACGCCGGCACCGCCACGCTCACCACCCAGTTGTTCAAGCGCGGTCTGCGCAATGTTTTCATACAGGGCATACGCCGGATGAGCGCGGCGAAGGAGAATATGGTCGGCGAGGCATTCACTTTGCGTTACATCCCGGCGCGGGAAGATCTCGACCTGATCAGCGTTTTCGACAACCCCGAGCACCCTCAACGCAAGGCCATAGAGACTGTGCCTCCCGGGCATATCCTGGTCATGGACTGCAGGCGCGAAACGCGCGCCGCGTCCGGCGGGGACATCCTGCTGACGAGGCTGAAAGTGCGCGGCGCCGCGGGCATCGTGACCGACGGTTGTTTGCGCGACAGCGAGGCCATCGGCATGATGGACTTTGCGGTGTATGGCGCCGGCGGCAGCGCGCCTCTCAATCTTGTCTGCCATCACGCGGTCGACTTCAACCTGCCGATCGCGTGCGGCGGCGTGGCGGTGTTTCCCGGCGACGTTCTGGTCGGCGACGGCGAGGGCGTGGTGGTGATACCGCGACACCTGGCCGACGAGGTTGCCCGCGACGCGCACGAGCAGCAAACGCTCGAGGAATTCGTGCTCTGTGAAATCGCCGGAGGGCGGGCTTTGCCAGGCACCTATCCGCCGAACGCGGACACGCTGGCGCGTTATCGTGAATGGCGACAACGGCGGAGCGAGAAATGATCCGGCGTTCGATCACGAACTGCTGCAAACATACTCGAAATTCAAGGAGGAACATTCAGATGACAATGCCGATGATGAAGCTGAAGACAGCGCTTGCGCAATGCACCGTCGCCGCGCTTTTCGCACTCGCCATGGCCGGCGCTGCCGGCGCCGAAGTCTCGGAGCTGCGCATCACCAAGCAGCCCAGCATCATTTATCTCCCGCTGGTCGTCATGGAGCAGAACAAGCTGGTCGAAAAGCACGCCAAGGCCGCAGGGCTCCCCGAATTCAAGATGACCTGGATCACGTTCAACAGCGGCGGCGCCGCGACCGATGCGCTGTTGTCGGGCAGCGTCGATCTGGTCACCAGCGGTGTTTCCAATCTGCTGCTGCTGTGGGAGCGCACCAAGGGTCAGGTGAACGGCGTGACCAGCGTCGGCGGCTTGCCGATGTTGCTGGTGACACGCGATCCCAACGTCAAGACGCTCAAGGATTTCACCGACAAGGACAAGATTGCGGTACCCACGATCAAGGTATCGAGCCAGGCCATGGTGCTCAAAATGGCCATGGAAAAGATGTACGGCGAAGCCTCGCGCGATAAGCTCGACCCAATGACGATTCAGCTCGGACATCCGGACGCGATGATCGCGATGGTCAACGGCAGCAGCGAGGTCAACAGCCATTTTTCGGCTCCACCGTATCAATACAGCGAGTTGAAGGCCCCGGGAGTGCACCTAGTCCTGGATTCGAGCGACGTGTTCGGCGGCCCGGCGAGCAATGCGGTGGTCTTCGGAACGCGCAAGTTCTACGACGCAAACCCGAAAACGATTGCCGCGTTCGTGGCCGCGCTGGAGGAGGCCGACCAACTCATCGCCCGCGATCCGGCAGGTGCCGCAAAAATCTACCTCGACGCGACCAAGGAGAAATATTCGGTCGAGGAGATTGTCATCATGATCAAAGCGCCGAACGTTGTGTACTCGACAACTCCCAACGCGACCATGGTGTTCGCCAACTTCATGTTCAAGACCGGGCTGATCAAGACCAAGCCGGCAAGCTGGAAGGAGTTCTTCTTCCCCGTAGCGCATCGCCTCCCAGGGACTTGAAACCGGGGGCTAGCGGCGCTCATCGGGGGACGCGTTCGACCGAATGCGGGCGTCTTTAGGCGACACTTCAATAACCACACTGCGAGCGATTGAAAGCAAAGAGCTTTTCACCAGAGTGCGGGTGGCGTAATATCGCGGCACTTAAGGGAGCACCGACACGCGTGAAGCCTAAGCTTCGATAGGCCAGATCGGCGAATAGACGCGAGACGCGGGTCGCTTCCCTAGACGAAGGAAAAGGTTTGAAGCCGACGGACATCGCGACACCGGATTACTTTCACAAGGTCGTCGATTGCCAATGGGCGTGTCCGGCCCATACTCCCGTTCCCGAATACATTCGGTTGATCGCCGCCGGGCGT
>JALZAO010000293.1 GCA_030948305.1 Pseudomonadota bacterium | reverse complement strand
CTGCCGTCGGTAGGTCCGTTCGAGGGGAGCGATCTGTGCTCACGGTCCTTCCACGCGCTCTTTCCACGCACCATTTGCACACCATGCGACTCGTACTGCTCGGCCCGCCCGGCGCAGGCAAAGGGACCCAGGCGGCCTTCGTGACGGAGGCTTACGGGATCCCGCAGATTTCGACCGGCGATATGCTGCGCTCGGCGGTCAAGGCGGACACTCCGCTCGGACTTGCCGCAAAAAAAGTCATGGACTCGGGCGCGCTGGTATCCGACGACATCATCATCGATCTGGTCAGGGAGCGGCTCAAACAACCGGACAGCGCGCACGGCTACCTGTTCGACGGTTTTCCGCGCACCATCCCTCAGGCTGATGCGATGAAAAAAGTGCCGGTGCCGATCGACTACGTGCTGGAGATCGACGTTCCCGACGCGTCCATCGTCGAGCGCATGAGCGGGCGGCGTGTGCATCCGGCATCGGGCCGCACCTATCACATCAAGTTCAATCCGCCGAAAGTCGCCGGCCGCGACGACGCAAGCGGAGAGCCGTTGATCCAGCGCGAGGACGACAAGGAGGAAACCGTCACCAAGCGCCTCGCGGTCTATCATCAGCAGACCGAGCCCCTGGTCGAGTACTACCGGAAGTGGTCGGCCTCCGGCGACCCGAGCGCGCCGAAATACCTGAAGATCGACGGCACGGGCCCGGTGGATGCGACGCGCGCCGCGGTGCTCGCGGCGCTGAAAAGTTGAACGGCAGATGTCCGCGCGTCGATCAGAACCGCTGACCGGTCGTCCCGTCCTTTCCTGATTCGCGCGAGGCCAAAGCGTGCAAAAGCGAAATGCCTTTTACGCCCAATCCGGCGGAGTGACCGCAGTGATCAACGCGACCGCATGCGGAGTGATCCAGACCGCGCGCAGGCACAAGGATCGCATCGGCAAGGTCTACGCCGGCCGCAACGGCATCATCGGCGCGCTGACCGAGGACCTGATCGACACCAGCCGCGAATCGTCGCGCGCGATTGCGGCGCTGATGCACACCCCTGCGGGCGCCTTCGGCTCTTGCCGCTATCAGCTCGCGGACTTTGACAAGAATCGGACGCAATACGAGCGCCTGCTCGAGGTGTTTCGCGCCCACGACATCGGCTATTTTTTCTACAATGGCGGCAACGATTCCGCCGACACCTGCCTCAAGGTGTCGGCAATCTCGGCGCGGCTCGGCTACCCGATCGTGGCGGTGCACGTGCCCAAGACCGTGGACAACGATCTTCCCATCACCGATTGTTGTCCGGGCTTCGGCTCGGTCGCCAAGTACGTCGCGGTCTCGATGCGCGAAGCCGCGTTCGATGTCGCGTCGATGGCCAAGACGTCGACGCGAATTTTCGTGCTCGAGGTGATGGGCCGCCACGCTGGGTGGATTACCGCCGCAATCGGTCTTGCCGACGACAAGACGACGCCGGTCCCGCTGGTGTTGCTGTTCCCTGAGATCGTTTTCGATGAGGCCCGGTTTCTCGCCGTCGTCGATGCCAAGGTGAAAAGATTCGGCTACTGCTGTATAGGCGTTTCCGAGGGTTTGAAGAACGCGGCAGGCGCGTTGATGGCGGAGGCAGGCACCAAGGATGCATTCGGTCATGCGCAGCTTGGCGGCGTGGGGCCGATGATTGCGACACTGGCCAAGGACCGGCTCGGACACAAGTATCACTGGGCGGTGGCCGACTACCTGCAACGCTCGGCGCGGCATCTGGCGTCGAAGACGGATGTCGAGCACGCCTACGCGGTGGGCAAGGTCGCCGTGGAGCTAGCGCTCGCGGGTCACAACGCGGTGATGCCGGCGATCATCCGTACCTCCGACAAGCCGTACCGCTGGAAGATCGGCGCCGCGCCGCTGGACAAGGTCGCCAACGTCGAGAAGATGCTGCCGCGCGACTACATCACCGCCGACGGATTCGGCATCACCGCCAAGGCGCGCGCATACCTTGCGCCGCTGATCCGAGGCGAGGATTTTCCGCCGTTCAAGGATGGGCTCCCGCAATACGTGCGACTGAAGAATGCCGCGGTTCCCCGGAAACTCGCCACCGGTTTCAAGATCTGATTCGCCCCCGGTCCCCGCGATGCCCAAGCTTATCGACTATTACTTCACGCCGATATCTCCGTACACCTATCTTGGGCACGAGCGCTTCCTGGAGATCGCCGCCAGGCACGGCGCGACCATCGCGGTCAAGCCGGTCGACTACGGACGCATCTTTCCGGTCTCCGGCGGGCTGCCGCTCAAACAGCGCGCGCCGCAGCGACAGGCGTACCGGCTGATCGAGCTGGAGCGATGGTCGAGGCATCTTGGCAAGGCGCTCAACGTGACGCCCAAATTCTTTCCCGTTGGCTCGGACAGGGCCGCGAAATGGATCATCGCGGCGCAGGCGCGCGGCGTGCGGGGTGACGCCGACGCTCTGCGTCTGGCCGGGGCCCTGTTCCGTGCCGTGTGGGCCGAGGACCGCGACATATCTGACGAGCCGACGCTTGCCGACATCGCCCGCGAGCAGCGACTCGATCCCGCCCTCCTTGCCGCCGATGCGGCTTCCGCCGACTCTGCATTGCGCTACGACACGTTGACGCAGGAGGCGATCGATCGCCAGATTTTCGGCGCGCCGACCTACGTTTATCGCGACGAGCCGTTCTGGGGTCAAGATCGGCTCGACTTTTTGGACCGTGCACTGGCAAAATAGCGTGTTTTCGGGCTTGGTCGCGAATTCCCGAAATACCGCGGCAGCGAGACCCGCGGCGGCCAGCGCCCGGTCGGTCCGGGCGTGAGCGCGCATGATAATAATGACCGGCGCCGATCCGGTCGACGATCCGTTGTTTTGCCACTTTGAGGGGTGTTCATGTCAACCGCAACTATCTTCGCGCTCGCCTGCGCGGCCGCCGCGCTCGTCTACGGCGGCTGGTCGATCAGCTGGATCATGGCCAAGC
>JALZAO010000292.1 GCA_030948305.1 Pseudomonadota bacterium | reverse complement strand
GTTCAAGCCTTGTCCGATGGCGATGCCCGCAGCGGTCAAATCGAGCGGCGCCGACACCGCCGCCGCGGCATTGATCAGCAGCGCCGCGCGGTCTCCTTCGCGGCCGAGCCAGTTCAGCAATGCGCTTCCACCGAGCGAGACGCCGACAGCGTACAGCGGCGCCGACGGTTCGAGCGCGTGGATCGCCGAGAGCATCCAGCCAATTTCGGCGTAATCGCCGGAGTGGTAGGCGCGCGGCAGCTTATTCGGCTCGCCGCTGCAGCCGCGGAAGTGCGGCACCACTCCACGCCAGCCGATCATTTGCAAGTGGCGCATCAGAGCGCGCGCGTAATGCGACGACGAATTACCCTCAAGGCCGTGAAAGAGAACGACCAGCGGCGCCGCGCTCCCCCGCGCAGCCGGCGCATCGAGCCAGTCGAGATCGATGAAATCGCCGTCGAAGGTTTCCAGACGCTGGCGACGCAACGGCGGTCCGCGTCGCTTGAGCAATGCCGGATAGATCGTTTGCGCGTGCGCTCCCGCGAGCCACGACGGCGGCTGGTAGCCCGTGATCACGGTTTCAACGCGCGCTCGAGACGCCCTACGATGGTTCGCAGGATCTTGATCCGCGCGTAGTTCTTGTCCTCCGCTTCGACCAGCGTCCACGGCGCGATCTCGGTGCTGGTGCGATCGACCATGTCGCAGACCGCGACTTCGTACTGATTCCATTTCTTGCGATTGCGCCAGTCTTCGGCGGTGATCTTGAAGCGCTTGAACGCCGTGTGCTCGCGCGCCCGGAAGCGTCGCAGCTGCTCCGCCTTGCTGATCTGCAGCCAGAATTTGACGACAATCGCATTGCCCGCGGTGAGCTGTTCCTCGAACTGGTTGATCTCGTTGTAGGAACGCATCCATTCATCGACGGTGCAATAGCCCTCGACCCGCTCGACCAGCACGCGTCCGTACCAGGAGCGATCGAAAATCGTGATTCCGCCATGCGGCGGGACGTTGCGCCAGAAGCGCCAGAGATACGGCTGCGCGCGCTCTTCCTCGGTCGGAGCCGCGACCGGCACCGTGACGTATTGGCGCGCATCGAGCGCGCCGGTGACGCGGCGAATCGCGCCCCCCTTGCCGGCAGCGTCCGATCCCTCGAAGGCGAGGATCAGTGAATGATGGGCGAAGCGCTTGTGCCGGGACAACTTGGCCAGCTTGCCCTGGTACTTCTCCAAGTCGAGCTTGTAGTCTTCGCGGGAAAGCTTCTTCGACAGGTCGAGGTCGCGAATCAGCTTGACGTTGTCGAGCACCGAAGGCGGCGTCGGGGCCACTGGATGCTTGAGCGGCGCCTTCCCCGTCGCCGACTTGGCCTTGACGACCGGTTGCATGGCGTCGAGAAGGATTTTGCCGACGGTGAGATTGCGATAACGCTCGTCGGCGCCTTCGACCACATACCACGGCGCCTCGCCGGTCGAGGTCTCGCGCAACACATGCTCCCACAAGGCGTGCGACTTGTTGTACAGGCGATAGGCTTCCCAGTCGGCGCGGGTCACGCGCCAGCGCGTGCGCGGGTCGTCCTCCAGCGCCTTCAACCTCTCCTTTTGCTCCGACTTGGAGAGATGGATCCAGAACTTGAGCAGCAGGGCACCTTCGTCGGTGAGCATCTGCTCCTGCTCGCGAATGGTCTGCACCTGCGAATGGAGGCGGTCGTCGTCGACTTTGCCTCGCATACGCGCGTGCATCGCTTCGCGCATTGCTTCGTTGTACCAAGCGTTGAGAAAGATTCCGAGCTTGCCCTTGGGCGGAAGCGCCCGCCAGTACCTCCATGCCGGAGGACGCTCCGCTTCCTCGGGCGTGCGCGGACCGAAGGCGACTACGCGGATATGACGCGGATCCATCCATTCGGTCAGCTTGTTCGCGGTTTCGCCGCGGCCGCCCGCCTGAACGCCGGAGAGGATGACCAGAACCGGGCCGCGCCCGGTCTGGGAAAGGTCGAACTGCGCGTTCAACAACGCCTTGCGCAGTTGCGGCTCCTTGCGCGCATAGGTCTGTTTGGAGATCTTGTGACCGATTTCCGCCGACTCGAGCATGGGTCTCTTCCGCCTCTCTCAATGCCAGAACGGCTTGGCCTTGGCGAACTTGCGCCAGGCGCGATCGGCATCGGCAAGCGCGGGCGCCTCGGCGCCGGAGAGCCAGCCGCGCACGATGCCGGCGCCGTGCAAAAGCCGCTGCGTGCGAAGGTGGGACTCAAGCCCATCGACAAGCCGTTCGCCGGTTGCCAGGTCGTTCAGGTGACCGAGCGCCGCCTGCAGCTTGCCGAGAGCGGAGAGGTAGTCCTTGGTGCGCGAGCCGGGAAAGAGCGGCGCGAACACCTCGGCGACGTAGCGAAGCTTCTTGGCGGCGATGCGAGCCTGGTGGCGCTCCGCGGGGGACGCGCGCGCTAAATGCTTGCCGCGCTTGTCGAGCCGCCGAGCACGAGCAGCGAGGGTTTCTTTCGCCAGACTTCGTGCCGGTTCACGCATCGCCGGATCGGCGGTGGACGACTCCAGCGCTGCGAGCAATGCGCCCACCGCGAGCAGCAGACGCTGCAGCCGCGGCGATGTGGCGGCAGTGCAGGCTTCGACAAAATGCGTGTGACCGAGGCGCGTGACGCGACCGCGCAAGGTGCCGACATCGTGTCGCGATTGCCGATGCTTGAGCCCGCGGCCGACCGTCGCGAGCGTTTCCGTGGCGAACACGTCCCAATCGCGCGCCACGCCGAGGGCAGTGGAAAGCCATCGCAGCTCCTGGACGACGGGCGTCATCGCCGCTGCGCCCATCACGCCGGCAATGAGGCGCAGCAATGAGCGCAGCCGCCGCACGCCCACGCGTGCCTGGTGCACGAATTCACCATCGACACCCGCCGCGATGCATTGTGCATTGGCGCCGATCTGCGTCACACAATCGCCGCCAAACCGGGCCAGCGCGCTGCCGACCGAAACG
>JALZAO010000023.1 GCA_030948305.1 Pseudomonadota bacterium | reverse complement strand
AAGCGAAACAAGCGATGCAACGCCGTCAAAAACGGTATGACAATGACCGCACCGGACCTGTCCGGCGCGCAGCTCGAGCTGTGGCGCAGTGACCCGGAAGATCGTGTTGCAGCCGGGGCAGCGAGTAAATTTTTCCTCAGCCATCGTCGTCTATTCGCCTTCCCGCAAGCGCCACCCATCCTTCTTCACTGCTCCAGACGTCGATAGTAAACCATCGCTCGTAGGCGGCCATCACCGCGGCTGCCTGGGACTCCAATACCCCCGACAGAACGATGTATCCGCCCATTCGTACATGCGATGCGAGCAGCGGCGCCAGCAGTTGCAGCGGATTGGCCAGAATGTTCGCGACTACGACGTCGTAGGTACCCGCCTTGAACGTTTCGGGCAGATCGAAGCTTGCGGCGACATTGTTCCGATGCGCGTTGTCGCGACTGGCGGCGATAGCCTGCGCATCGACGTCGGTGCCGGCAACGGCGGCAGCACCCAGCTTCGCCGCAGCGATGGCCAGGATGCCGGACCCGCAGCCGTAATCGAGCATTGTCTCACCACCCGCAAGGTGCAGCGCCAGCCAGCGCAGGCACATGCGCGTTGTGGGATGGCTTCCGGTGCCGAATGCCAGGCCGGGATCGAGCCTCAAATTGATCGCGTTGGTGTCGACCGGCTCGCACCAGCTGGGTACGATCCACACGCCGGGCGCGACGCGAATCGGCTGGAACTGCTGCTGGGTCCTGCGCACCCAGTCGTCGTCGGCAATCGCGGTTATGGCATGCGCGGGCACCGCCGCACCCAACGCGGCGCTTACCCGAGCCAGGGCATCACTGGCATCGGCGTCGTTCGCGAACAGTGCCGAGAGCCGGCACACCGGCCAGAGGTCGATGGCGGTGGCTGTGTGAGCGACGTTGGGCTCGCCGTAGCGCGCGATCTCCCGGTCCGATCCCGCATGCGGGTCCGCGGTATCGACCGCCAGCGCGCCGGCGTCGAGGAGCGCGTCCGCCCATCGCTCGGCGTCGGCCGCATCCGCGTCAAACTCAAGCGCCAGAAAGGGCATTGCCGCTCAGTGGACCGTAACCGCCTCTACTTGAGGCGATCTGCTTTGCGCTTGGCCATCCGCTGCTCGAGATAGTGAATCGTGGTTCCTCCGCGCAGGAACGACTCGTCGTGCAACAACTGCTGATGCAGCGGGATGTTGGTTTTGATTCCCTCGATGACCATTTCCGAGAGCGCGATGCGCATGCGCGAAATGGCCTGCTCCCGCGTATCGCCGTATGCGATCACCTTGCCGATCAGCGAGTCGTAATTCGGCGGAACGAAATAGTTGTGATAGATGTGCGAATCGACTCGGATGCCGGGCCCGCCCGGCGCGTGATAGGACGTGATCCGCCCCGGCGAGGGGACGAAAGTGTCGGGGTCCTCGGCGTTGATCCGGCACTCGATCGCGTGTCCGCGCCGCGCGACGTCGCGCTGGCGAAAGGCGAGCCGCTGTCCCGCCGCAACACGAATCTGCTGCTGCACGATGTCGATGCCGGTGATCATCTCCGTTACGGGGTGCTCGACTTGCACCCGCGTGTTCATCTCGATGAAAAAAAACTCGTCGTCCTGGTACAGGAACTCAAACGTTCCCGCACCGCGGTAGCTTATCTTGCGGCACGCGTCGGCGCAGCGCTCACTGATCCGCGTCAGCGCGCGAAGAGGGATACCGGGCGCGGGCGCCTCCTCGATGATCTTCTGATGACGCCGCTGCATCGAGCAGTCGCGCTCAAAAAGGTAGACCGCGTTCTTGTGCTCGTCCGCGAGGACCTGAATCTCGATGTGTCGCGGCTTGTCGAGATATTTTTCCATGTAGACGGTGGCGTTCCCGAACGCGGCGCCTGCTTCCGCACGCGTCAGGCTGACGGCAGAGAGCAGCGCGGCTTCAGTGTGAACGACTCGCATTCCGCGCCCGCCGCCTCCGCTGGCGGCCTTGATGATTACCGGGTACTTGACCGCCCGGGCGCTCTTGATGATTTCCTTGGGATCGTCGGGCAATGCTCCCTCGGAGCCGGGAACGCATGGCACGCCGGCCTTGGTCATCGCCACCTTGGCGCTGACCTTGTCGCCCATGAGACGGATGGTGTCCGGCCGCGGCCCGATGAAGACGAAGCCGCTTTTTTCGACCTTCTCGGCAAAGTCGGCGTTTTCGGACAGGAAACCGTAGCCCGGATGTATGGCCTGCGCGTCGGTGACTTCCGCAGCGCTGATGATCGCCGGGATATTGAGATAACTCTGTTCCGATGGCGGCGGTCCGATGCACACCGACTCATCGGCGAGACGCACGTACTTCGCCTCCGCGTCGGCCTCCGAATGAACGACCACCGTTTTGATGCCGAGCTCACGGCAGGCGCGCTGGACGCGCAAAGCGATCTCGCCGCGATTGGCGATCAAAACCTTGTCGAACAGTTGGCCGGCTACTTTGGTGGGCACCCGAGCCTCATAGCCGCCGAAAACGCACGCCGGTCACGCAACGCCGTACCAAAGTTCGCCAGCCTCATGCGTCAGCCGATGATGACGAGGGGCTGTCCGTACTCGACCGCTTGCCCGTTCTCGACCAGGATCGCCTTGACGACACCCGCCTGATCGGCCTCGATCTCGTTCATCAGCTTCATTGCCTCGATAATGCACAAAGGGTCGCCCGCCTGAACGACATCGCCAACTTCGACGAACGAAGCAGAACCGGGCGCTGCCGCCCGATAGAAGGTTCCGACCATCGGAGCTTTGACGACGTGGCCTTCGGCCGGCGGTGCGGCCGCTTGCTGTCCTGCAGACACGTCGCCGATGGAGACTGCGGCATTTGTATCTGCCCCCGCCAGCCCTGGCGTGTGGTGGGCGGGCATGGAGCGCGTGATTCGCACTCGCTCTTCCCCTTCCGAAACCTCGAGCTCAGCGATGCCGGAGTTCTCGACCAGTTCGATCAAAGTTTTCAGCTTGCGTAAGTCCATGGATACAATCCCCCCGGATTGGAGTTACGCCGTCAGAACGGCTATGCCACGAATCGCCAGAAGATGCGCCGCGGTTCGCGGCGGCCTGCACAGGTACCCGGCATTTCTGCGATTTAATCCTTGGCGGAGGCCGCGCGGCCATTACCGCTTCCGGAAGGTCCTATCTTCCAGCTTTTAACGGCAATTGTCCACCGTTGAGCGACGTTATGCGAAGTGAATAACGTCATGACACCTTCCTTGACTTGGACGCCCGGCATTGGGGCGTTTGGGGCAGCTCAGAGGACCATAACCCGAGCCGGATACTAACGAGTTGAAGCGATTTAGAGCAAACTATCGATGGTTGACCGAAGTTTGGTAGGGTTAAAAGCGCCAAGCTGGGTTCTTGCCACCGTTCCCTTGCGGCTGATCACGACCGTAAATGGCAACGCGCTGAGCGGGTTGCCAAGTGTTTTCGAAAGCTCGATTGCTGCATACCCGCCTATCAAGGCAGGATAGTTGAGATCGAGTTCACCGGCAAATTGCTCGACCTTTTCGGCCTGGTCAATCGCGATACCAACGAACTGCAGACCCTTCGGCCCGAGCTCGCGCTGGATCTTTACAAACTCGGGCATTTCTTCGCGACAGGGCGCACACCAGGTTGCCCAGAAATTGACCACCAAGACCTTTCCCCGCCATTGAGTGAGCGATTGCTGCTGGCCCGAGGTGTCCGGCAGCGATAGCGACAAGAGCGCGGCGGCGTCGCGCGGCGATTGGTCCCAGACCGCCAGCGCCACCCCGCCTGCCAGCGCGAGGAGCGCGGCAGTTCCCACCCAAATTCGTTGCTTGGCATTTCGCATCGCTAAGCTGGGTTAGGGAGTGAGTGCTCACACTTTACTTGAACCATTGTTTCCTTGGAGCATCGTCCTGCGGCGTAGGGGCACTGCCGGCTGCCGGCAGCGGGACGGTAACGCGCTGGATATTCGGCGGATAGCAGATTCCCAGATCCGCGCAGCCTTGCGATTCGGCCTGAACCACGACCTTCTGGCCGGGCGCTGTTCCCTGCAGCGTGAGATTGACGATGAGATTGCCGCGGTAGGTCTCCATGCGGCCGAAAAACTGATCCTCTTTGATCTTGCCCTTCGGCAGTGACGGCGTAACGAGCCCGGACGCTGCCGGCTCGACGGCAAAGTGCAGCTTGTCTCGATACAGGTAGTAGCCGTCGGCGATGATAAATCGCGCCTCGACGGTGTGGGGGTCGAGCGCCCGAGCGCTGAAGCGAAACGCCTTTTCCGGCGCCAGAGGATTCACCTGAGCCGACGCCGGAGTCAGCAGCGTAAAAACGGTCAGACCCAGCGCATGCAGGATGAGCGAGCGCCGCTCAGTCCGCATTGGCAACCGTCTCCGTGGCAATCCAGTCGAGGTATCCGGGCAAGGCATCGGAAATGGGGACAGCGACGATTTCGGGAAGTTCGTACGGGTGGCTCGCGAGAATGGCCGCCTGAACCTTGGGGTAGAGCTCGGCGCGTGTCTTGATCGCCAGCGGCGTTTCTTCGGCCGTTTCGATTTGACCGCGCCAGTGATAGAGTGACTGTACCGGCGCACCGACGTGGATACACGCGGCCAGGCGTGCGGCGAGCAGCTCTCTCGCCAACGTCTCCGCCGCCGCCCGCTCGGGCAGCGTAGTCAGGACCAGCAATGCCGGCGGCGTCGTGCGATGTGGCAAGGAGTCACCATGCGTTTTCTCGTGCTATTGATTGTACTGGCTTTCCCCGTCATCGATGTGCTGGCGACGCTGCGCTTCGCGCGCTGGACCGGCGTGCCCGCGGTGGCGTGGATGCTCGCGTCGACCGTGGCGGGATTATTGTTGTTGCGTCACGAGCGGCTCGGCTTCAGGGCCAGGACGCTGGCCGCGCTTCGCGGCGATCGACCGCTGATGCGGGGACTCTTCGACAGCGGCCGCAAGGTCCTGGCGGCGCTGTTGCTGATTCTTCCGGGCGTTTTGTCCGACTTGCTTGCGCTCCTGCTGCTGTTGCTGCCGATCAATGTCGGCAGACCGTTGGCGACCGCGAGCGCTGGATTCGGCATGCCGCGCCGCGATACGCTCGACGGTGATTACCGCCGCGTGGATTGAGGTCGCTTTAAAAAACTAAGGGCCAAAGATGGTTGGCTGAGCTTTGCCCGCGCGCCAGTACGCCCAGAGCATCATCAGTACGCCGACGACGACCATCGGCAGCGACAGCCACTGCCCCATGGACATGCCCAACGCAAGCTTGCCTAAAAAGCTGTCCGGCTCACGCGCGTACTCGACCAGAAAACGAAAGCTTCCATAGCCGATGAGAAACAGTCCGGATACAGCGCCGAGCGGCCGCCGGTTGCGCGCATAAAGCCAGATCAGCGCGAACAGCACGACGCCCTCCAGCGCCGACTCGTAGAGTTGCGACGGATGGCGCGGAAGCATTCCCACCCGCTCGTAAATCGCGGCCAGACCGCGAGCCGCCGCTTCCTGCGGAAAAGCGGTGATCCAGGCTTTGTCTTCGGCGGCGGCCTGCGGAAAATAGACCGCCCACGGCGCGGTGGCGCTGGTCACGCGACCCCAGAGCTCACCGTTGATGAAGTTGCCGAGTCGACCGAACGCAAGGCCCAGCGGAACCAGGGGCGCGACGAAATCCGTGACTTCGAGCCAGCGCTTGTTTCGATTGCGGGCATAGAGCCAGAGCGCGATCAGCACGCCAAGGAACCCGCCGTGGAAGCTCATTCCTCCCTGCCAGATCGCGAGCATTTCGGCGGGGTGTGCGAAATAGTAGAACGGCTTATAGAACAAAACGTAGCCGAGCCGGCCACCGAGGATCGTTCCGAAGACGCCGTAGAAAAGCATGTCGTCGACATCGCGCGGATGCCAGCCCGTCAACAGGTTCTGACGCGCCCGGAATTTGCCCAGGATCACGATCTGTATGAAGGCGAGCAAGTACATGAGCCCATACCAGCGCACCGCGAGCGGGCCCAATTGAATGGCGACGGGATCGAACTGAGGATGAACGAACATTGGGAACGCGGCGCGGCGTACTTCGGCAAAGTCTATCGCCGCCCGCTTTGTTAGAATTTGTAAACGCAACGATTATACGAGAGAGGTGGAGCCAGTGCCGAACAACCGCCGCAGCCGCATCATCACGCAGGGTTTCGCCCGGTCGCCGAACCGCGCCATGCTGCGCGCCGTCGGCTTCGAAGATGGAGATTTCGACAAGCCCATCGTCGGCGTCGCCAACGGTCACAGCACCATGAATCCCTGCAACGCCGGCATCCAGCCTCTGGTCGATCGCGCAATGGCCGCGCTGAAATCCGCGGACGCGAAGCCACAGGTTTTCGGCTTCCCGACGGTCACCGACGGAATCGGCATGGGCACCGAGGGAATGAAGTATTCGCTGGTGTCGCGCGAAGTCATCGCCGATGCGATCGAAGTGGCGGTGATGGGGCAATGCATGGACGGCGTACTCTGCGTCGGCGGCTGCGACAAGAACATGCCCGGGGCGATGATGGCGCTGGCGCGCATGAATGTCCCGGGCATCTTCGTCTATGCCGGGACGATCAAGCCAGGAATGTGGAAGGGCCAGGTGCTCACCATCGTGAGCCCGTTCGAGGCGGTTGGCGCATTCGCGGCCGGCAAGATGTCCAAGGAGGATTTCGACGGCATCGAAAAAAATGCCTGCCCGACCGTCGGCGCATGCGGAGGTCAGTACACCGCCAACACGATGTCCTCATCGTTCGAGGCGCTGGGCATGAGCCTGCTCGGCAGCTCGCAGCTTGCCTCGCCCGATCCCGAGAAGGCCGACTCGGCGGAAGCGTCGGCACGCACGCTGGTCAACGCGATCAAGCTCGATCTCAAGCCGCGGGACATCATCACCCGCAAATCGATTGAAAACGCGATCGCGGTGGTGATGGCGACCGGCGGATCGACCAACGCCGTGCTGCACTATCTCGCGATTGCGGCCGCGGCGGAAGTCGAATGGACCATCGACGACTTCGAGCGCATGCGCCAGCGCGTGCCGGTGCTGTGCGACTTGAAGCCGTCGGGCCGATTCGTGGCCGTCGATTTCAACCTCGCCGGCGGCGTCCCGCAGGTGCTCAAGATGCTGCTCGCGCACGACCTGCTGCACGGCGACTGCATGACCATCACCGGCAAAACGATGGCCGAGGAGCTCGACGGCGTCGACGAAAACCCGCGAGCAGATCAGGAGGTCATACGTCCGTGGAACAAGCCGATGTACCGGCAGGGACACCTTGCGATTCTCAAAGGCAATCTCGCGCCCGAGGGTTGCGTGGCCAAGATCACGGGCCTCAAGGCTCTGTCGATCACGGGCCCAGCGCGCGTATTCGACTCCGAGCCCGCCGCGCTCGAGGCGATCATGGCCAAGGACATTCATCCGGGCGATGTGATGGTGATTCGCTACGAGGGGCCGAAAGGCGGTCCCGGAATGCAGGAAATGCTGGCGCCAACGTCGGCGCTGATCGGTCAAGGCTTGGGCGAGAGCGTCGGCCTCATCACCGACGGCCGCTTTTCCGGCGGCACTTGGGGAATGGTTGTCGGTCACGTGGCACCGGAAGCCTACGTCGGCGGCACGATCGCGCTGGTGCACGAGGGCGACTCGATTACCATCGACGCGCACCGCCGACTCATCCAGCTTAACGTCGACGACACTGAGCTCGCCCGGCGGCGCGCGCAATGGAAAGCTCCGGCGCCTCGCTACACGCGCGGCCTCTTAGCCAAGTACATGAAGCTGGTCTCGACCGCGAGTCTCGGCGCGATCACCGATGGTGGATAATGCCGTGAGGCGAGACCCGTCCCTGCCAACGTTTCGCGGAGGATTCGCCATGCCGACGACCCTACGATCGCTGCGACTGTCCCGCCTCTTTGCCGCGCTGGCTGTACTCGTTCTTTGCGCCTGCGCCGCGCAGCCGCTGGGGGAGAATATCGCTCCGCCGCGCTTCGTCGTCGGCGACCACTGGGAATACCTCGTTACCGACGGCCTTCGCCGCGGCGCGACGACTCGACTCGACGTGCAAGTGGTCGCGATCAACGCCGGTGTCGCGACGATGCGCCTGGTATCCGTCGACAGTTACGGCAGGAGCGAGCAAATGGAGGAGATCGACGCCGACGGGGGCTTAAGTGCCGGCGCGTTGCGCGATGCTGAAGTCCGGCGCTTTTCGCCATCGTTGAAGCTGCTCGATTTTCCGATCGGTCAACGCAGCTCCTGGCGCCAGGCAATCGATACGTTTCGCAATGACATCCAGCTCAAGGGTCAGATCAGGGTTTACGGCCAAGTGCAGGGCCGTGCGCCGGTGACGGTGCCGGCCGGCAGCTATGATGCGGTCGCGATCTATCGCATCGTGCAGCTCGATGACGAGCAGTTCTGGCGCAGCGCGACCACGCGGCGCGATTCTGTCAGGTACGCGCCCGAGGTCAAAGGCGTCGTGCGCGAAGTCCGCGATGCGGAGTATGTTGAATTGCATGGCGGCCCCGATATGGCGACCATCCGTACCGAGTACACGACGACGGAGCTCGTCTCCTTCACGCCGGGCAAATAGCTCGGACTTTGCTGGCGCTCGTCGGCGCCGGAGAAGCAGGGTTCGCGACTCCCACGAGCGCGCGGATGCGCGTACTCGCGCGCACCGACCTCGTTTACGACAAACCCAGGCGTTGCCAGATGATCGTCGTCAGGCTCGCTTGATTGAGCGTGTAGAAGTGCAGCCCGGGCGCGCCGTGCGAGAGCAGGTCGTCGCACAAATCGGTAACCACATCGAGGCCAAAGGCGCGGATCGACGCGCTGTCGTCGCCATAGCTCTCCAGCTTCTTGCGTATCCAGCGCGGGATCTCGGCGCCGCACGCGTCCGAAAAGCGCGCGAGCTTGGAAAAACTCGCGATCGGCATCACCCCCGGAACGATCGGCACCTGAATGCCCAGCGCTTGCGCGTCATCGACAAATTGATAATAGCTGCTGGCATTGAAGAAGTACTGCGTGATCGCCGAGTCCGCGCCGGCGTCGATCTTGCGCTTGAAGCTTGCGAGGTCGTCGACGGGACTCCTCGCCTGCGGGTGATACTCGGGGTAGCAGGCGACATCGATGTGAAACCCGGCGGCGCTCTCGCTTCGGATGAATTCGACCAGTTCGCTCGCGTAGCGAAAATCCCCCGCGTCGACGCTGCCGGAAGGCAGGTCGCCGCGCAATGCGACCAGGTGGCCGATGCCGTGCTCACGGTAGGTCGCGAGCGTCTGGCGGATGCTCTCGCGGGTCGAGCCGATACATGAGATATGCGGCGCGGCGCGCTGGCCCGATTTCTGGATCTCCAGCACGGCCGCAAGCGTTCGGTCGCGCGTCGAGCCGCCGGCGCCGTAGGTCACGGAGAAGAACTGAGGCCGTAGCTGCGCCAGCTGCTCGCGCGTCGCCACGAGCTTTTCCACGCCTTGCGGCGTCGCCGGCGGAAAGAACTCGAAGCTGAAACAGCGATCCGCGTTGCCGGTCATTCGACGTTCATGCCGGAGCTCATTTCTTCGCGGGAAGCAGCAGCGCCGACAGCGCCCAGGAAATGATGCTGTAGACGATGGCGCCCAGGATCGCCGACCAGAAGCCGGCGACGTGAAAGCCCTGCACGAACGACCCGACGAACCAGAACAGGAGTCCGTTGATCACGAAAATGAACAGCCCGAGCGTCAAGACGGTCGCCGGGAGCGTGAGCAGCACCAGCACCGGCCGGATGAACGTGTTGATGAGGCCGAGCACCAGCGCCGCAATCAGCGCGGTCGTGAACGAGTCGACCTGGATCGACGACATCAGATAAGGCAGCGCGATCAGCGCCACCGCGTTGATCAGCCACACCAGCAAGAGCCGCATCGCCGTCTCCTTGTCAGTCCAGATCGCTCGCGTCAATAACGATAGCTGTCGGGTTTGTAGGGCCCCGCGACATCGACACCGATATATCGCGCCTGCTTGTCGGAGAGCGGCGTCAACATCGCGCCAAGCTTGGTCAGTTGCAGGCGCGCCACTTTTTCATCGAGATGCTTCGGCAATACGTATACCCCCACCGGGTACTTGCCCGTGCGTTCGCGCGTATCGGCCCAGAGCTCGATTTGCGCCATCACCTGATTGGCGAAAGAGCTCGACATCACGTAGCTCGGGTGCCCCGTACCGCAGCCCAGATTCACCAGTCTCCCCTCCGCCAGCAGGATAATCCGCTTGCCGTCGGGAAAGATGATGTGGTCGACCTGCGGCTTGATGTTGTCCCAGGTATAGGCCTTCAGAGACGCGACGTCGATCTCGTTGTCGAAGTGGCCGATGTTGCAGACGATGGCGTTGTTCTTCATCCGCTTCATGTGATCGTGGGTGATCACGTCGATGTTGCCGGTCGCGGTGACGAAGATGTCGGCCTTGTCGGACGCGTAGTCCATGGTGACGATGCGATAACCCTCCATCGCCGCCTGAAGCGCGCAGATGGGATCGATTTCGGCGATCCACACCTGCGCCGACAGCGCGCGCAGCGCCTGCGCCGAGCCCTTGCCTACGTCTCCGTAGCCGCAGACGAGCGCGACCTTGCCGGCGATCATGACGTCGGTCGCGCGCTTGATGCCGTCGACGAGCGACTCGCGACACCCGTAGAGATTGTCGAACTTGCTCTTGGTCACCGAGTCGTTGACGTTGATCGCGGGAAAGCCGAGCCGCCCTTCCTTGTGCATGGTGTACAGGCGCTTGACTCCGGTCGTCGTCTCCTCGGTGACGCCCTTGATGTTCG
>JALZAO010000291.1 GCA_030948305.1 Pseudomonadota bacterium | reverse complement strand
CAATGCCGCCGAGGGCCGCACCCGCTCCATCACCTTCCGCCTGCCGAACACCGGGAGCGATGACGACAAGTTTCTTCGGTTGCGCGACGCTCCCGACTCGCCGCTGGTGACGCTCGCCTGCTCACGCACCCTGCCCGCCGGCGTCGAAGCCAAGCTGGTCTGGGGACGCGGTGTCACATCGACCTCCGGCGTGCCGACCTCGTCCGACCAGCCGCTCGCCTACCGCGTCCGGCCGGCGTTTCGCGCATCGTTTTCCTGCGAGCGCGTCAACAAGGACGCACGCTGCATTCCGATCCTGCCGCTCTCCCTTTCTTTCACCGCGCCGATTGCGCAGCGCGATGCGGCCAGGATTCGCCTGGTCGATGGCGCCGGAAAAGTCTACAAGGCGAAGGTCACGCAATCAGACGAGGGCAGCGGCATCGCGAACGTCAACTTCGGTCCCGGCTTGCCCGAGCAGACCTCGTTCCGGATCGAGCTTCCGGACGAGCTCAAGGACGATGCCGGACGCCTCTTATCGAACGCGGCGTCGTTTCCGCTCAAGGTGGACACCGACGAGAATCCGCCGCTGGTCAAGTTCGCCGCGGAGTTCGGCATTCTCGAGCGCGTCCTGCCGGGAAATGCCACTCCGATGCTGCCGCTGACGGTACGCAATGTCGAGCCGTCGCTGACGGGCAACATCGCGACCACCGGAGCCAAGTCCGGCGAAGGCGCCAATGCGACCATCCCAGGCCATGTCGCGCGCGTCGCTCCGGGCGACGAGATGAAGATCGTCGACTGGCTGCGCCGCATCCAAGTCGGCAACAAGGTGCAGCATGAATACGATCAGCAGGCGCGACGCTGGAACGTCATCCGGCACGGCCACGCCGAGCCCATCTTCCAGTCGACCGATGCGCAGCAAAGCATTGCCGTGCCGAAGCCCAACGGCGGCAAGGCGTTCGAGGTGGTCGGCATTCCGCTGCAGGGGCCCGGCTTTTACGTGGTCGAGCTCGCGAGCCCGAAACTCGGCGCCTCACTTCTCGGCGAAGCGAAGCCGTTCTACGTCCGGGCCGCGACGCTGGTCACCAACTTGAGCGTGCACTTCAAGCTCGGCCGGGAATCCTCGCTGGTGTGGGTCACGCGCCTGTCCGACGGCCACCCGGTGAGAAACGCGCACGTCGAAGTACTGGATTGCGGAGGTCAAAAACACTGGCAAGGCACGAGCGACGCTTCCGGGATTGTCCGCGTCAACCTCGAATTGCCTGATCGCGAGCACCTGCCCGCCTGCGGCGTGTGGCACGAGCGGCGCGAATTCTTTGTCGTGGCGCGCCTGGCCGATGACATGGCATACGCCTTTTCCGACTGGGGCGAAGGCATCAGCCCGTGGCGCTTCAACGTTCCAACTGCACACTATGAGGGGCCGTACGTCGCGCACGCGGTCCTCGACCGCTCGCTCTTCCGCGCCGGCGACACCGCGTCGATGAAAGTCTTCATTCGCAAGCAGACAGGTGCGGGGTTCGCGACCGTCCCGCGCAAAGAGCTGGACGACAAGCTTCTCATTCGCCACCAGGGCTCCGATCGCGAATATACCGTGCCGATACGCTGGAACAGCAGCGCTCACGGCGAGGCGACTTTTGCGATTCCCAAGGACGCCCAGCTCGGCACATACACCGTGACCATGAACGACTCGCTCGTGCCGCCGCGTCATCGCTATCGGAACGCGCGCATCGTCGGCCGCTTTCGCGTCGAGGCGTTCCGGGTTCCGCTGATGCGCGCGCGGCTGCAGCCGGTCGGCACGCCGCTGATCAATCCGGACGATGTGGCCATCGACATTACCGTCAATTATCTCGCCGGCGGCGGCGCGGGTGGCCTGGCGGTGAAGCTGCGCACACAGCTCGAAGCCAAGTCGGTCGCATTTTCCGATTTCGAAGGCTATGCTTTCGCGGCCGGCGACGTCAGCGAGGGCCGCAACGAGGAAGGCGAGTCGATCGCGAATTTCGGCGAATACGTGTTTGCCGATCCCGAAACCGAGGACGAAGACGCGGTCAACGCGGACTCGAAGCCGGCGCACGGCAAGACCAGCGAGCTCTCACTTTCGCTCGACGCCGCGGGCGGCGCACGCGCGACCGTCAAGAACATCGGCAAGGGCGCCGGCGATCAAGTGGCCCCGCGCGATCTGGTCGCCGAGCTCGAATACCGCGATCCCAACGGAGAAACATTGACCGCCGCGACGCGGGTTGCCCTATGGCCCGCACGCGTGGTGCTGGGCCTCAAGCCCGACAACTGGGCAGCGTCGAAAGACAAGTTCAAGTTCACGGTGGCCGCGGTCGACGTTCAGGGTCGTCCGCTTGCCGGCGTTCGCGTCCGCACCGACGCCTTCCGGCGCGTGACGTACTCGCACCGGCGGCGGCTGATCGGCGGCTTCTATGCATACGAGCACGGCAGCGAGACGACGCGCATCGGCGAGCTGTGCGAGGGCGTGAGCGACGCGCACGGGATCGTGTTCTGCGAGGTCGCCGCTCCGGCAGCCGGCAATCTGATCCTGCGCGCGCAGGCGACCGATGCCGACGGCAACCGCGCAGTCACGCGGACGGACGCGTGGGTGGCGACCGGCGACGATTGGTGGTTCGCCGCATCCGACAACGATCGCATCGACCTCCTGCCGGAGAAAAAGCAATACGAGCCGGGCGATACGGCGCGCTTTCAGGTGCGGACGCCCTTCAAGGAGGCCACGGTGCTGGTAACGGTCGAGCGCGAAGGCGTGCTCGAGTCGTTCGTGCGCATGGTCAAGCGCGGCGAGCCGGTGATCGACGTGCCGATCAAGGGCAACTACGCACCGAACGTGTTCGTGTCAGCGCTGCTGGTGCGCGGGCGCATCGGCGGCGTCGCACCCACCGCGCTCATCGATCTGGCGAAGCCTTCGTACAAGATGGGCCTGGCCGAGATTCGCGTCGGCTGGGCGGCGCACGAGCTGCGCGTCAAGGTAACGCCGGAGCGCGAAGCGTAT
>JALZAO010000290.1 GCA_030948305.1 Pseudomonadota bacterium | reverse complement strand
GACTCCACCCGCAGCGACAACCGCGACTCCACCCGCAGCGACGACCGCGACGACTCCGCCCGCAACGACGACCACGACAACTCCGCCCGCAACGACGACCGCGGTACCGCCGGTGGTCATCGCGCCGCCGGACGCCAAGGCGCCGGATACGACCCCGATCGAGAGCAAGGCTCCCGCAGCCAAGGCAGTGCCGACGCCCGACCAGAAGACGGTGATTCCGAAGTCGACTGTCCCGGCCAAGAAAGCAACTGAGACTTCGTTCATCGACGATCTGTTCGGCAATACGCCGACCTGGGCCGTCGGTGGCGGCGCGTTGATCGTCCTCGGCGGTATCGCCGCCATCATCGCCGCGCGCAGGCGCAAGACCACCAAGTTCGAAGACAGCATTATTTCCGGCACGGACATCAAGACCAACACCGTTTTCGGATCGACCGGCGGTGGCGTGGTAAACACTGGCGACAATTCGCTCGCCAGCGATTTCAGCCGCGAGGGTCTTGGCAATATCGACACCGACGAAGTCGATCCGATCGCAGAAGCCGAGGTCTACCTCGCGTATGGCCGCGACGCGCAGGCCGAGGAAATACTCAAGGACGCGCTGAAGAAGGATCCGCAGCGGCAGGAAATCTATCTCAAGCTGCTGGAGATTCACGCTCAGCACAACAAGCCGTCGGCGTTCGAGACCGTGGCCAGTGAGCTGTATTCGGTCTCAGGCGGCCAAGGCGAGATATGGCAGAAGGCAATGGCGCTGGGCCGCCAGCTCGATCCGGCGAATCCGTTGTTTGCGGAGGCAGGCGGCGGCGCGGCATTTGCTACGGCTACCACGGCGACCGCGGTTGCTGCGGCTCAGCCCGCAAGCGACACGCAGGTGTTCTCGGTACCACCGGATGTCAAGCCTGAGCCGCGCGGCGGCACGCCGCTCGACTTCACGCTCGACGATGACATTTCATTGGCGCCGACTTCCGAAGTGGTGGAGATCAAGACGTCTCGCTCGGAAAGCGAGCCGCCGAAAATCAACTTCGAGAGGCCGGCCGTATCCGGGGCCACATTGGCCGCTACTGCCGCGGGCGCCGCGGTCGCCGCGAAAGTCGCGGCCGAAAAATCGGCCGGGACGGTTCGCGAACCGGTGTCCTTCGAGCCCGAGTCGATTCCAAAGTTTGATCTGGATTTCCACCTCGACGAACCGTCCAAGCCGGGTCCCTCTCCGTTGAAACCGGCAATTTCGAGCGCGACGGCCACAGCGGCCGCGCGCGAGCCAGCGATGGCTACCGCCGGAGCGCCCGCACCGCAGTTGACGCGTCCGGCAGCGGCGATCGAACTCGACAAGCTCGACCTCGCCTTCGATCCGAAACGTTCGACGTTCGAGGACCCGACGCCGTCGGTGCTCGACGGCCAATGGCACGATGCGGCCACCAAGCTCGATCTCGCCAAGGCATACCAGGAGATGGGCGACGTCGAGGGCGCGCGCGAGATTCTGCAGGAAGTGTTGCATGAGGGCGACGATCAGCAAAAAGCCGAAGCCCAGGCCTTGATTACCAAGCTGGCCTGATCCGCGACAACTGACCGTTTAACTAAGGCGGTGGATCGTCGATCCACCGCCTTAGTTTTAGGGGACAGCCCCGGTCTGTCCACCAGGGCGCGAGCGGGGTCGGGTTGCGCCGCAAACCGTGGTCTGCTCCCTATAACCGCCTATGCGCATCGCGCTCGGACTCGAATACTACGGCACGCCGTTTCACGGCTGGCAGTCTCAGGCCGACGGCAGCGCGGTGCAGAACGTTCTCGAGCGTGCGCTATCCGAGATTGCCGGGCAGGCGGTCGCGGTCATTGCGGCCGGGCGTACCGACACCGGTGTGCATGCGACGCTGCAGGTAGCGCATTTCGACACCGACGTGCAACGGCCCGAGACCGCACGGGTCCGTGGCGTCAACGCATTACTCCCTGATGCGATCGCGGTGCATTGGGCAATCCCAGTGGCGGACGAGTTTCACGCCCGCTTCAGCGCAACCGGCCGGCACTACACCTATCTTTTGCTGGACCGGCCGGTGCGACCCGCGCTGCTCAGCGGCAGGGCAGGCTGGTACCATCAGCCGCTTGCGCTGACGCTGATGCGCGAGGGCGCATCGGCGTTGATCGGCAGACACGATTTCAGCGCGTTTCGCGCCGCCGAATGCCAGGCGAAATCGCCCGTCCGGACGCTCGACCGGCTCGACATCGCGCGCGAGGGAAACATGATCCGCTTCGATCTGCACGCCGACGCGTTTCTGTACCGCATGGTGCGCAATATCGTCGGCGCACTCGTCTATGTCGGCAATGGCCGGCAGCCGCCGTCGTGGATCGGCGAATTGCTGGCCGGGCGCGATCGAACCCGTGCCGCGCCGACATTCGCCGCCGCCGGCTTGTATTTCACCGGCGTCGATTATCCGCTTCGCTTCAATTTGCCGGCCACCTGCGCGCCGTTGCGTATTCCTCTGAGCTGACGGGCCCTGCCATGCGCACTCGCGTCAAGATCTGCGGCATCACCCGCGTCGAGGACGCAGTCGCCGCGGCGCGCGCCGGCGCCGACGCGATCGGGCTTGTCTTCTGGTCCGGGACGCCGCGCTGCGTCAGCTTCGATCAGGCGCGAGCCATTGTGCAAGGCGTCCCGGCTTTCGTCACCGTCGTCGGCTTGTTCGTCGATCCGGCGCCGGCAGCGGTTCGCGCTGCGCTCGATGCCGTTCCGCTCGACCTGCTGCAGTTTCACGGCAACGAGCCGGCGGAATTGTGTGCGAGCTTCGGTCGCCCGTACATCAAGGCCGTGCCGGTCAAGCCCGGGGTCGATTTGCTACAATACGCGGCGCGTTATGGCGACGCGCATGGATTACTTTTCGATGCGTTCGAGCCCGGCGGCCTGCCAGGGGGCACCGGCAAGACTTTCGATTGGAACGAGCTGCCGCACGAGTTGCAGCGGCCCTTGATTCTCTCCGGAGGACTCACGCCGCAGAACGTC
>JALZAO010000022.1 GCA_030948305.1 Pseudomonadota bacterium | reverse complement strand
GCTCAAGGCGGCGACGCCGGTCGTCTGGTTCGTCAATCTTTTCGTGCAGGGCTTGCTGAAGCTGTTCCGGTTCGATCCGGGGCACGGGCCCGAGGCCGCGCTGTCGCAGGAAGAAGTGCGCAGCCTGGTGCTCGAGGGTCACTATTTCCGCGGTAAGCATCGCGCCATGCTGGCCAATCTTCTCGATCTCGACTCGGTCACCGTCGACGACGTGATGACTCCGCGCAACCACATCGAGGCGCTCGACCTGACCGAGAAACCGGCACTGCTCGCGCAGCAACTGGCGACGAGTTATCACACGCGGGTGCCGGTCTTCGAACACGCGCTGGATAACATCATCGGCGTGCTGCATTTGAAACAGGTACTCCGGCTGCAGCAGTCGGGGGAAGTGGATGCCGAACATTTGCGCAGCATTCTCCGGCCCGCCTATTTCATTCCTGCGGGGACGCCGCTTCTGGCACAGCTGCAGCAGTTTCAAGCCGACCGCCAGCGTCTGGGGCTTGTCGTTGACGAATATGGTGAATTGCTGGGATTGGTCTCGCTCGAGGACATCCTGGAAGAAATCGTGGGAGAGTTCACGACGCAGGCTCCCGGCGGCCCGGATATCTTTCAGCGCGAGCCCGATGGAAGTGTTGTAGTAGACGGAATGGCGCCGCTGCGCGTTCTTAATCGCAAGTTGGGCACTTCTTTTCCACTGGAAGGGCCGAAAACCCTCAGCGGCTTGATCGTTGAGCATCTGGGCGATATCCCGGAGTCCGGGGTGAGCTTCCGTCTCGCCGGACAGACGGTCGAAGTCCTGCAGGTCCAGGACCACGCGGTGAGGGTCGTCAAGCTGGCGCCACCCGTGGGCCGCAGCCCCTCGCCGCCTTTACAAACCACGGGCGAGCAGGCATCATCGATAAGCTAACTTTTATGCGTCTGGAATATGCACGCGTGGCCTCTGCTGAGGTCCGGCGCGATGCTTACAATGGCTACCAAGGCTGCAACTCAGAATATCAGCGGTTTGGCACGGGCGATGGTGCAGCACGGCCTATTGTCCGAATACGACGCTGAGACGCTTCAGGGACAGGCCCAGACGGCGAATCTCGGTTTCGTCGAGCAAATGCTGCTTTCCAAGCGGATGAATGCGGCGCAGGTCGCAGTCTTCGCATCGCGCGCATTCGGCGCGCCGCTGTTCGATCTGAGCGGTTTCGATCTCGAGCAGATCAACAAGGACCTGGTCGACGCCCGAATAGCGGTAACGCGACGCGTCCTGCCGCTGTGTAAGCGCGGCAACCGGCTGTTCGTCGCGGTGTCCGACCCTGCGAATATGCAGGCGCT
Source organism: Pseudomonadota bacterium (assembly GCA_030948305.1). Taxonomy (GTDB): domain Bacteria; phylum Pseudomonadota; class Gammaproteobacteria; order Burkholderiales; family Casimicrobiaceae; genus PALSA-1003. The sequence continues at coordinate 9,498 of JALZAO010000022.1, read as the reverse complement.
CGACGAGGTCAGATTCAAGACCAACCTGGTGATCGATCCCGTCGTCGTCGAGGACGACAAGCTGGGCGCCGCCATCCTCAAGGTCATCGAGACCCTCGGCCAGACTCTGAAGGACCTGGTCACCGCCGACGACCTCGAAGTGGACATTCTTCAGGACGCCGGCGGCCAGAGCCAGACCGATGAAGACGGCAGCAACAGCGAGGTCGACGATGCACCGGTGGTCAGATACATACAGAAGATTCTTCTCGACGCCATCGCGACGGGCGTATCGGACATTCATTTCGAGCCCTACGAAAAATTCTATCGGATCCGCTATCGCCTCGACGGCGTGCTCAAGGAAGTGGCCCAGCCGCCGCTGGTGATCAAGGACAAGATGGCGTCACGCATCAAGGTAATTTCCAAGCTCGACATTTCCGAAAAACGCGTGCCGCAAGATGGGCGCATGAAGCTCGTGTTGAACAAGACCCGGTCGATCGATTTTCGCGTGAGCACGCTGCCCACGCTTTACGGTGAAAAAATCGTCCTCCGTATTCTCGATGCCGCCGGCGTCAAGCTCGGCATCGAGGCGCTCGGCTACGAGCCCGATCAGCAGGCGATGCTGCTCAACGCGATCGGCCGTCCCTATGGAATGATTCTGGTCACCGGCCCTACCGGCAGCGGCAAGACCGTGTCGCTCTACACGTGCCTCAACATTCTGAATCAGCCGGGCATCAATATCTCCACTGCCGAGGACCCCGCGGAAATTCAGCTCGCCGGCGTCAACCAGGTCAACGTGAACGAAAAGGCCGGACTGACCTTCGCCAACGCCTTGCGCGCATTTCTTCGCCAGGACCCGGACATCATCATGGTGGGCGAAATCCGCGATCTGGAAACAGCCGACATTTCGATCAAGGCCGCGCAAACCGGCCACCTGCTTCTTTCGACCCTGCACACTAACGACGCGGCGGCGACCTTGATGCGCCTGGCCAACATGGGCGTCCCGGCGTTCAACATCGCCTCGAGCGTTATCCTCATCACCGCGCAGCGGCTTGCGCGCAAACTATGTGGCCAATGCAAGCGCCCGGAGGACATCCCGCCCGAGGCGCTGCTGCAGGCCGGATTTGCCGAGCAGGATCTTGACGGCTCCTGGCAGGCGTATGGTCCGGTCGGCTGCGACCATTGTCTCGGCACCGGATACAAGGGACGGGTCGGAATCTATGAAGTGATGCCGATCACCGACGACATGCGGCAGGTCATCATGCGCAACGGCACCGTTCTCGACATCGCCGAGCAGGCCAAGAAGGAAGGCGTGCGCAATCTGCGCCAGTCGGGACTGCTGAAGGTCAAGCAAGGCTTGACGTCCCTCGAGGAAATCGAGGCCGTTACCAACGAGTAATCGCGACGGGAATCATCATGGCTATCGCAACCGCACAGCGCAGGGCAAGGGCACCTCAGCGAAAAGAGGTCAAGGAATTCACTTTCCTCTGGGAAGGCTTCGACCGCACCAATCGCAATGTTCGCGGAGAAATGAAGGCTGCCTCGGAGACGGTCGTTACCAGCAATTTGCGGCGGCAAGGTATCCGCATCGTCAAGCTTCGGAAGCAGACATTCCGCGGCGGCCGGCGCGTCAGCGAAAAGGACATCACCTTCTTCACCCGCCAGCTCGCAACCATGCTCAAGGCCGGTGTTCCTTTGCTGCAGGCGTTCGAAATCGTCGCTCGCGGGCACAGCAATGCGCGCTTTGCACGATTGATGATGGATATCAAGGGCCGGGTCGAAGCCGGCTCCAGCCTGTCGCAGGCATTCCGCGAGCATCCAGCGCAATTCGACTCGTTGTATTGCAACCTGGTCAACGCCGGAGAGACGGCCGGCATGCTCGATGGCATTCTGGAAAGGCTGGCGACCTACAAGGAGAAGATCCTCGCCATCAAGGCCAAGATCAAGTCCGCGCTGTTCTACCCGATCTCGGTCATCGTTGTGGCCATTGTGGTCGTCTGGGTGATCATGATCTGGGTCATTCCGGCGTTCAAGCAGGTGTTCACGAGTTTTGGCGCCAACCTGCCGACACCGACGTTGATCGTGATGGGCATTTCAGATTTCTTCGTCTCTTACTGGTGGTTGATGGCGATGATCGTCGCCGGGACCATCTTCGGATTTTTCTTCCTGCTCAGGCGTTCGCAAGCATTCCGATTCGCGATCGACCGCATTTCCCTGAAGATCCCGATCATCGGTCCGATTCTCGAAAAAGCGACCATCGCCCGCTGGACACGAACGCTGGCCACGATGTTCGCCGCCGGTGTGCCGCTGGTCGAGTCGCTCGATGCGGTCGCGGGCGCGTCGGGGAATGCCGTCTACGTCGCCGGAACGCGGCGGATCCAGACGGAAGTGAGCACGGGGATGAGCCTGACCAATTCCATGCACAACACCGGCCTCTTCCCGTCGATGGTGCTGCAGATGACGCAGATCGGTGAGGAATCGGGTTCGCTCGACGGCATGCTGTCCAAAGTTGCCGACTTTTTCGAGCGCGAGGTCGATGACGCGGTGGCAGCGCTTTCGAGCTTGCTCGAGCCAATTATTATCGTCTTCCTGGGCGTGGTGATCGGCGGTCTTGTGGTCGCAATGTACCTGCCGATATTCAAGCTCGGTTCGGTCGTCTGAGAGCTTGCGAAAGGCCGGACGTGGCGCCGTGCCGGCATCGCGGGGCCGTGTCCGCTTCGTCGTTGTCGGCCAGGGACGGCGACACATTCGTCGTCTTTGGCGTATCGAGAAGCGCCCTGCGCGGCGTCTTCCTCCGGCAGTTGCGAGCTCGCTTGCCTGAGATCTGGTTTCGTCCCTAGGCCATGCCAGTCGAGCTCATGGGCATGCTAATCCTCGCCGCCGTCGTCGGTCTTTGCATCGGCAGCTTTTTGAACGTCGTCATCCACCGCCTTCCGCGGATGCTTGAGCAGGGCTGGCGGGTACAGTGCGCCGAGCTTTCAGGCGAGACCTCGCAACCGGCGGCGCGCTACAACCTTCTCATCCCGAGATCGCAATGTCCCGTGTGCGGCCATCCCATCGGCGCTCTCGAGAACATCCCCGTCATCAGTTATCTGTTCCTGCGCGGGCATTGCCTCGCCTGCAATGCGCCGATCTCGGCCCGCTATCCGATCGTGGAAATAATCACCGCCGCGTTGACGGTCGCGGCGATTGTCCGTTTCGGCGCGACACCGGCCGGCATCGCGGCGAGCGTGTTCCTGTGGATGCTGGTGGCATTGACGTTCATCGATTTCGATACGCAGCTTCTGCCCGATAGCCTTACCTTGCCTCTGCTATGGGCGGGTCTGTTTGCAAACGTCGTCGGAGCGGTGCCATCGGTGACGCTTCGCGATGCCGTGATCGGGGCCATCGCCGGTTATCTTCTGCTGTGGCTCATCTATTGGGCATTCAAGCTGATCCGAGGCAAGGAAGGGATGGGCTACGGCGACTTCAAACTGCTCGCCGCGCTCGGTGCGTGGCTCGGCTGGCAGATGCTGCCTTTGATCGTGCTTCTGTCTTCGGTGGTCGGTGCCGCGATCGGCATCAGCCTGGTCGTGTTCAAAGGACGCGACCATCAGATTCCGTTGGCGTTCGGCCCCTATCTCGCGATTGCCGGAGGGATTGCGCTCTTTTTCGGCAAGCCGCTGGTCGCGCTTTATCTTCCCGGCTGAAGGCGTGGCCTACGTCGTCGGCATGACGGGCGGCATCGGTAGCGGCAAAACAGAGGTCGCAAAGGCTTTTAGCGCTCTCGGTGTTGAAGTCGTCGATGCCGATGCGATCTCGCATCGCCTTTCAATGCCGGGACAAGCCGGACACGCCGCGATCTTCGCCGCATTCGATCCCGGAGTCCTGCTGCCGTCCGGCGAACTGGATCGGGCGGAGCTTCGCCGCCGTGCTTTTGCCGACCCGGAGGCGCGGGCGCGGCTCGAGGCCGCCGTGCACCCGCTGATCAGGCGCGAGCTCTATCAGGAGATGGCCGCGTGGCGCGGCGTCTATGGCGTTGCGGTCGTTCCCCTGCTTCTCGAGCGCGGCGGCCTCGCCAAGCAGGTCGACAGGGTTCTGGTGGTCGATTGCCCCGAGGACGAGCAGATTCGTCGAGTCGTCGCCCGCAGCGGGCTTACTCCCGCGGAGGTGCGCGCCATCATGGCGACCCAGCTCGATCGCGTTGCCCGGCTTCGGGACGCGGACGACGTTCTCGACAACAGCGGCCGGCCCGACGCCATCGCGCCGCAGGTCGCCGAGCTCGATCGGCGGTACAAAGAGCTCGCGGCGGAACGTCGCCGCGCAATGTAAGCCGCGATGCGACCGTTAAATCCCCAAGGACCGCACTTGGAGCAGAATGTCGCAGTCCCTTGGCGCCGACCCTGACGTGATCCGCTACGAACACCCGCTGAACGAGCGCATACGAACCATGATGCGGCTCGAGGATCTGTATCGTCGCGCTCTGTTCTTCAACGCGGCGACGGCGCCGGCAGATCACCACGCCGCGCTGCTCGCGCTGTTCGAGATCGCCGATGTGTCGTCGAGAGCCGATCTCAAGACCGACATCCTGCAGGAGCTCGAGCGTCAGCGCCAGCTGCTCACGCCGCTCAAGGATAACCCCGCCATCGAGCACGAAGCGCTCGACGCGCTGCTCGATGAAGTCGACAAGGTAAGTGCGCGGCTGCTGGCGCAGAGCGGCAAAGTCGGCGCGCACCTTCGCGACAACGAGTGGCTCATGGCGATCAAGCAGCGCACTGCCCTGCCGGGAGGCGTGTCGGAATTCGACCTGCCGGCGTTTCACTACTGGCTGCATCTCGACCCGGTAACGCGGCAGCACGACCTGGAAGCCTGGCTTGCGCCGCTGCTTCCGATCCATGAAGGCTTGTCGATCGTCCTGCGCATCCTGCGCGAAAACGGCAAGACGGGGAGGCACACCGCCGTTCACGGTGTATTCCAGCTCATGCTCACCACCGCCAAGGTCGCCCAATTGCTGCGACTGTCGCTCACCGACGACCTTTCGTGCGTGCCCGAAATCAGCGCCAACAAGTACGCGCTGAACATCCGATTCCTGGGCATTGCGGGCATGGATCGTGGAGCGGTATACGATGGGGACGTCGAGTTCGACTTGATGTTCTGCAATCTCTGAGGTCAGTCCGCTCCGACCGCACTTTGAATCGCCGCCCGGGTCTGGATAAGGCCGTCAATTTCCGCGGGAGTCAGTCCTACTTGCTCGAGTATTTCACGGGTGTGCTGGCCGAATAGCGGCGCGGCACGCGAGACGCGGGCAGGCGTTGCCGAGAGCTTGAGCGGGCAACCTATGGCCAGGACCTTGCCCGCCTTCGGATGCAGCGTTTCGACAACCATGTCGCGGGCGAGCACCTGCGGGTGCTCCAGCATTTCAGCAATGGTCAACACCGGACCCGCGGGAACACCGACCGCGGCCAGCGCCGCGAGCCATTCCGACGACAGCCTGCGTTTTAAGCGCAGCGCGATCAGGTCGACCAGTGCGCGAAGGTTGGCCATGCGCGACGCGTTGTCGCGGAATCGTTCGTCGGCGAGAAGCTCCGGCGCCTCGAGCACCTGCGTCAATCGCTCGTAATTGGACTGATTGGACGCGCCTATCGTAATCCAGCCGTCCTGCGTCGCGAAGGCCTGGTACGGGGCGGTCAGCGGATGAGCCGAGCCCAGCGGCCCGATCTCCTTACCGCTTCCCAGAAAAATGGCGCTTTGCCAGAACGTCTGCATCACACCGGCTTCGAGCAGCGAAGTGTCGACCAATTGTCCCTGGCCGGTGCGCAGCCGGTGAACATAGGCCGAGACGATGCCCAGCGCGGCCAGGATCCCCGCGTTGATGTCGGTGACGGGCGAGCCTATCTTGGTCGGCGGGCCACCCGGCTCACCGGTGATGCGCATCAGGCCGCTCAACCCTTGCGCTACCAGATCGAAGCCGCCTTTGTCCGCATCGGGGCCCGTTCTGCCGTAACCGGATATCGCGCAATAAATCAGCGCCGGGTTGGTACGGCGCAAGACCTCGTAACCCAGTCCCAGCTTGTCGAGCGTTCCAACACGAAAGTTTTCGATGACGACGTCGGCGCCATCGATGAGGCGATGCAGGGCATCACAGGCCGCGCTTTGCTTCAGATCTAGCGCAATGCCGCGCTTGTTGCGGTTCATCATCATGAACGCGCTGGATTCGCCGTTGACTTCGGGAGGCGTGAAACGGCGAGTGTCGTCGCCACCGGGTACCTTCTCGACCTTGATGACGTCGGCCCCCAGGTCCGCGAGCAGCATGCCTGCCGTCGGCCCCGACATGATATGCGCGAGCTCGATCACCCTGATGCCGGCGAGCGCGGACATTATCGGCCGCTAAAACGCGGAACCTGCTTGTTCAGGAACGCCCGCAATCCTTCGCGATAATCCGCGGTGTCGAAGCAGGCAAAGCCTTCGCTCCAATCGTCGGCGGAAAGTTGCTGCGGGGGACAGAGACGTCGGATGAAGCGCTTGTGCCAGCGCGCGACCAGAGGCGCGCCTGCCACGATTCGCTCGGCGGTGGCGCGCGCTTCGATCTCGACGGACTCGTCAGCGACCACGCGCTGCACCAGCCCCTTTTCACGCGCCTCCTGCGCACCGAAGATGCGCCCCTCGAGGAGGATCTCAAGCGCCACGGCGGGACCGACCACCGACAGGAGCCCGCTCAACTCGCCGTAGCCCATGGTGAGTCCGAGGCGGTTGATCGGAATACCGAAGCGGCTCGACTCGCCGCAGATGCGAAGGTCACACATCAACGCGACTTCAAGACCGCCGCCGACGCATGCGCCGTGGATCATCGCGATCGTCGGATGGATGCATTCGCCGATCGCCTGCATGGTCGAATGGATCAGCTCGCCGTAGGCGCGGCCTTGCGCCGCATCGGAGCGCACTTGCGGAAACTCGGTGATGTCGGCGCCGGCACCGAAGGCTTTGCTGCCCGCGCCGCGCAGGATCACGCAGCGCAGATCGGGCTCGAGCGAAAGCTCGCGCATCCGGCGCCCCAGCTCCCGCCACGACGACTCGGACAGCGCGTTCAAGCTCTCGGGGCGGTTGAGAACGACCGTTGCGACCGGACCGTCACGCTGCACCAGAACCGAATCGGCCATTCTTGGCGCTTTTTCAGTGGTAGAAGAAGTTGACCAGCCCCATGCCGGTCACCGGGACGTACGTCACCAGGAGCAGTACTACGAGCAGCACGGCGACGAAGTAGACGTTGACCTTGGTGACCTCCCACATGTCGGCCTTGGCGATGGCGCAGCAGGTCATCAGCACGCTCGCCACCGGCGGCGTCTGCTGGCCGATGCCGAGGTTGATGGTGACGATCAATCCGAAATGCACCGGATCGATGCCTACCGCCCTGACCAGCGGCATGACCACCGGTACGACGAGGATGATCGCCGCCGCTGAGTGCAGGAAGAGCCCCAGTATCAAAAATAGCACGTTGAGAATCGCGAGCACCGCCCATTTGTTCGACGTGAACTCCAGGATGCCTTGCGCGAGCTGCTGCGGAAGATGCGTTTCGGTCAGGTAAACGCCAAGCAGGGCGCTGGCCGCCACCAGCAGCATCACTACCGCCGTCTGCACACCCCCTTCGATGATAGCGGCGTGAAGGACCTTGAGATCGAGCTCGCGATAGACGACGAAGCCGATGAACAGCGACGCCACAACCGCGACCGCGGCACCTTCGGTGGCGGTGACCACGCCGCCGAAGATCGTCCCAAGGATCACCACCGGCAGCAAGAACGCCCACAGCGCATCCTTGAAGGTTCGCACCACGATGCTCCAGCGGAACGCCTGCTCGACCGGAAAGTTGTATCGCCGCGCGAACCAGTACGCCATGCCCATCAACCCGAACCCGCCGATGATGCCGGGCACAATACCGGAGACGAACAGCTTCACCACCGATGTCTCGGCGATGACCGCGTAGAGCAGCATCGGAATCGACGGCGGAATGATCACCGCCAGCGTAGCCGACGACGAGATCACCGCCGCCGCGAACTCCTTGGTGTAACCGCGGCTCTTCATGGCCGGTATGAGGATCGCGCCGAGCGCGGCCGCGTCCGCGACGGCGGATCCGGATATCTCGGCGAAGAACATCGAGGTGCCGATGGAAACGATGGCCAGGCCGCCGCGCATCCATCCGAGGATAGCCGAGGCGAACGCGATCAGGCGCCTCGAGATCCCCGAGGCGTTCATGATGGCGCCTGAAAGTATGAACAACGGTATGGCAATCAGCGGGAAGCCGGTCGCACCGTTGTACAAGGTGATCGCGACGTTCGGCAGTGTCGCCGTCCCTTGCGTGACGACCAATGCGACGACCGCCACGACGCCGAGCGCGATGGCGATGGGAATGTCGACCAGCACCAGCGCGAGTACCGAGGCGAATAGCACCAGTATCTGCATCGGGCTTGAGTGTCCTAGTGGAGACCTTCCGCAAGATCGCTTGCGGCAACCGACTCGAGGCCACGGGCTGCCCTCAGCGTAGCCGGCAGATTCAGCAATTCCGCGACGATGAACAACGCGCAGCTTATCGGGATCACCGACTGCGTCCAGGCCACGGATACCTTGGGCAGGCTGATCAAGTAGTCCGTCGCGAGCACCTCGAGGACCGAATAGCCGATCCATCCGACCAAGGCGATGAAGCCGATGACGATCAGTTTGCCGACGATCACCACGGGCAGGCGCACGCGTGGCGCGAGCGAATTCACGATGCCCGGAAATCCGATATGCGCCCGCTTCAATGCGGCGAGCGCCGAGCCGTAGAAGGTGAGCCAGGCAAGAAGAATCACCGCAACTTCGTCGTACCACGAAAGCGATTGCCCGATCGCCCGATAGACGACGCCGATCGTGACTTCGATCGAGATGGCGACCATCAGCACGACGACGATCGCGTCGAGCACGATTCCGTAGACGTGGCGCACGCGGTCGAGCGACATGGCCGGTCTTTCGCGGACGACTCTTAGCAGTTATTTGCCGAGCGAAATCGCTTGCTGGATCAGCGCCGTCGAACCGGGCACTTCCTGCCCGTATTCCTCGTAGATAGACTTGCTCGCCGCAATAAAGGCGTCCTTGTCGACTTGATTGACCTTCATACCCGATGCGACAAATTTCCCGCGGAGCTCGTCATCTTCCTTTTGCGCTTGCGCGTAGACGAAGGCCTGCGTCTCCTTAGCCGTGTCTTCCAGGATCTTGCGCACGTCGGCCGGGAGGCTGTTGAAGCGGCGCATGCCCACTGCGACGAATGCCGGCGTGTAGACGTGCCCGGAAAGCGAGAGATACGACTGCACTTCCTGGAATTTCTGCGAGTAGATCTGAGTCAGCGGGTTCTCTTCACCGTCCATCACGCCGGTGGAGAGCGCGGTGAATACTTCGGAAAGCTTCATCGGGCTCGGGTTCGCGCCGTAGGCCTGAAACATTTTCAGCCGCCACTTGCCTTCCGGCACGCGCAGCTTGATGCCCTGCAAATCGGCCGGCTTGACGATCGGACGCTTG
>JALZAO010000289.1 GCA_030948305.1 Pseudomonadota bacterium | reverse complement strand
CGCGTTTTCGCTGTCGTACATCAAAGCGGTCCTGAAGCGCCTCCGCGATGAAGACTGTCGCGTCCCCACCATCGTTTTCACCAAAGGCGGCGGGCAATGGCTGGACCGCATCGCCGCATGTGGTTGCGACGCCGTAGGGCTCGACTGGACAACGGATATCGGCGCCGCCCGGCGGCAGGTGGGAGCCCGCGTCGCGTTACAGGGTAATCTCGACCCGATGGTCCTGTTGACGACCCCCGAAGCGACGCGCGATGCCGCGCTGGCGATCGTCCGAGCCGCGGGATCGGAGCCGGGGCACATCTTCAATCTCGGCCACGGGATCTTGCCGTCAACGGCGCCGGAAAACGTCGCCGCGCTGGTCGCCGCGGTCCATGGCGAATCGCGCCGCAAACACGCTGCGTCCTCTGCAGTCTCCGGGGATTAAGGCGGAAACCCGCACCAGTGCTCGGTCTCGGAGGTTTTGAACACGCGGAAAAAAGCATGCCCAGACGGGGCACTTACGCACAGGTGTGCGCGGATCCAATGGGCGGAACGGACGCAAACGCCTCCCCCAGTAAGCCAATTCCACATCATTGATTTTACAGCAATATTTCCAGTGTGTTTGGTCACAGCGCCGTCGAGTCCGACACCCCTGCCAAGTGAGCCGGTCAAGCACGTTTTACTTATGCACAGATTTATCCACAACGAAAAAACGCCGGAGGAGTACTGGAAAAAGAACGGCTTGGCACGCAATGTTGAAACTGGCGCCATGATTGCGAACACTACAGCGTCTTTCTTCGACAGCGTGTGCGATCGTTGCGCGCTCGTCGGACGCTGATCGTGGCCATTGTTCGCGTTGCCTTGCCGGTGGCAGCCCATCAGCTGTTCGACTATTGGCTGCCCGCCGGACTGGTGCCGGATCCCGGCAGTGTGCTTATGGTTCGACTTGGTCGCCGACAGCTGCACGGCGTGGCGGTCGAGATCGTCGAAAGCAGCGAGGTCGCCCCGGAGCGACTGATACCGGTCGACGAAGTCTTGTCCGATGTCCCGCCCATCCCGTCCGACCTTCGTGAACTGGCAAGCTTTGTATCGGCCTATTATCAGGAGCCGATCGGCTTGTGTCTCGCGCAAATGCTGCCCCCGGTCACGTTCGGCAAAGGTCGGCGCGAGCGACGGGTCAAACCGCTGATGGAAGTCGTCGACCGCGTGCATGCGCCTCCACGTGGGCTGAATCCCGACCAGCGCGCGGCGCTCGACGCCGCGGTCGCCGAGCCTTTGGCTTTTCGGCCGTCCTTGCTGCAGGGCGTTACGGGGAGCGGCAAGACCGAGGTTTACCTGGCCGCCGCCGCCCGCGTGATCGACGCGGGCAGACAGGCGCTTCTGCTGGTGCCGGAGATCAATCTGACACCGCAGCTCGAACAGCGCATCGCATCCGCGTTGCCCGCGATTCGCGTTGCCGCGCTGCACAGCCGGGTCGGAGCTCTCGAGCGCAGGACGCGCTGGCTGGCGGCCGCGCGGGGAGAAATACAGCTTCTGGTCGGAACGCGTCTGGCCGTGTTCGCGCCGTTGCCGAGCCTCGGCTTGATCGTCGTGGACGAGGAACACGATGCCTCGTTCAAGCAACAGGACGGAGTGCGCTATCACGCGCGCGACGTCGCCATTTTCCGGGCGCAGTTGCGTGGCGTGCCCATCATCCTCGGCAGCGCCACGCCTTCGCTCGAAAGCTACGCGCAGGCGAAGCGCGGCCGATACCTGTGGCAGAAGCTCCCGCAGCGCGCGACCCCGCATAGCGCGCTGCCCGTCGTGCGCCTAGTACCGAGCCGAGCCCCGGGCAGCATCGAGGGCATCACGCCGGCATTGCAGCACGCGATTGCGACCCGTCTCGCGAAGCGCGAGCAGGCGATGCTGTTCATCAACCGGCGCGGTTTCGCCCCGTCGCTGTTGTGCGCGGCTTGCGGATGGAAAGCGATGTGTCCGCGCTGCAGCGCGCGTCTCGTGGTGCACCGGGACGACGCAATGCTCCGCTGTCACCACTGCGGCCACGCTGCTCTCCTGCCGGCGGCGTGTCCCGATTGCGGTAACCAGGATCTGCTTCCCTTGGGCTTCGGCACGCAGCGACTCGAGCGCGCGCTCACCGACTTATTTCCGGGGGCCAGAGTATTGCGCGTCGATCGCGACAGCACGCGCCGAAAAGGGTCATTCGTCGTCATGCGCGATGCCATCGAGGCGGGCGAGGTCGACCTCCTTGTCGGTACGCAAATGCTCGCCAAGGGGCATGACTTTCCCCGCATGACGCTGGTCGGCGTCCTCGGCGCCGACAATGCGCTCTACAGTGCGGAATTTCGCGCCACGGAACGCCTCTTCGCGTTGCTCGAACAGGTTGCCGGCCGCGCCGGCCGCGGCGCGCTCGCCGGCGAGGTGCTGGTGCAAACGGACTTCCCAGATGATCCGCTGTACAAGGCGCTCGTCGGGCACGACTACGATCGTTATGCTGAAGCCCTGCTCGCCGAGCGCCGAAGTCTCGGCCTGCCTCCGTTCGCGCATCTTGCCTTGCTTGCCGCCGAAGCGAAAACGCGCGCACCGATGATGTCTTTTCTGGATGCTGCCGCGGAACGCGGCCGCGCCGTCATCGCGGCGCACGCCTGTCGATGCGAGCTCTACCCGCCGGTGCCTGCGGGGCTGGCGCGCCGCGCCGGAATGGAGCGCGGCCAAGTGCTCGTTCAGAGCAACGACCGTCGCTCCTTGCAGGCTTTTCTTCCGCTCTGGCGCGCCGAGCTCGAGCAACTGGGGGAGCGACGGGTCCGCTGGGGCATCGACGTCGATCCGCTCAGTTTTGCATGAAGGCTTTTTCGAGGCCCGCCGCTCGCGGCGCGCTATAATCCACCGCTTTGTCGAACGCCGCCGTTCGCGGCGAATCCCTTGACCGACTTCAAGTCCCAGCTCGCAGAATGGCTGTCCGCCGGCCTTGCGCGCGTCGCTCCGGGACACGCCCCGCAGATTTCGCTCGAGC
>JALZAO010000288.1 GCA_030948305.1 Pseudomonadota bacterium | reverse complement strand
CGCGTAACCGCTGCCCGATGCTGGCGCTGCCCGGTGTCGGCATAGAGGTGGCGGAATCAACCGACCCTACAGGCGCCCGGATCGTGCGAAACCGCAAGCAAGGCGGCGACGACATGATTTGCCGCCTGCTTGCGTCCGTGCGCTGCGCTTACGCTTTCTTGGTCGACAGGCAGGTCTTCATGAATGCCTTGCGCTCGGGCCCCTTCTTGCCCTTTGCGTCCTTGGCGCAGAGACGCATCTTGTCCTGCTGCGAAACCTTGACCGGGACGGAGCCCGTGATCGCCTGTGTCTTGGCGGTCGGTTCCTTCTTCGGCGCGGGCGAGTCAGCACGCGCGACCGCGCTCGACAGACCCAGCACGCTTGCCAGCACCAGCATTGTCAGAATTTTCATTGCCATCTCCTCGATTGATGTTGCGTTAAGTGAGTTTCCATGCGGCCGGACGGGTTGTCCGCGACCACACGCTCATTAACGCCGGAGGAGACAGCGCGTCGTTCAGACCGATGGATGATGCAGAAGCCAGAGCCGCGATCCAACTCGTCGCGAACGCGAACCGCAAGCGTCAATCCCCAGGAGCGAGGGCGCCGCAACGGCCCGCACATAAAACGAGGCGGCGACCGGATTGCTCCGGCGCCGCCTCGTCAGTGCGGCCGGGTGGACAGGAGGTCACCCAGCCGTATTCGGCAACTCGTCTTACGCTGTATCTAACCCTTCAGGCATTCGCTGCGCGTCTTGTCCGCTTCTGCCTTGGTCATTCCCTTCGTCTTCTCGTTGCACATCGCCATCTTGCTCTTCGGCTTTTCGGGCTTTGCTGACAGGCAGGTTTTCATGAAGCCCTTGCGCTCGTCGCCTTTCATGTCTTTCGCTTGGCTGTTGCAGGTCTTCATTTTCTCCTGCTGCGGCGTCATTTTGGCGTCCGCCGCCATTTTGGTGTCGGCCTTGGTGTCCGCCGCGAACGCCGGGCTGCAGGCAAACGTGGCAAGCAGAGCGAGGGTCAGAATCTTTTTCATGGGAGTCTCGCGAGAGGGAGTTTTTTGGGAGTTTGCGGAAGGGGGGTCGGGGCCAGTCTACGACACGCCGATTGCCCGAAGCAACGATTTCGGTAATCCTTTCGCGAGGTGTGTCGCATATTTTTATCATGCGCCGCAACATGCGCTGAGGCAGTTTCGCGTTAAAATCACCCAAATTTTTGAATTTTCACGGAAAAGCTCATTTTCAGCGGTCTGCCATGATCCTCATACTCGAACCGAACGTCCGTCCGGAAAGCACCGAATACAAGGTCCTGACCGGCCAGCTGGACCGGCTTCCGGGGATCCAGTACCGGGTTCACCGTGAGGTTGGCGCCGAGGTGACGCTGACCGAGATCTACCTCATCGGCAACACCGGTGCCCTGACGCTGGAGCAGATGCAAGTCTTACCGTGCGTCGAGAAGGCGGTGCGCGTTTCGGAAGCCTATCGCGTCCTGGGCAGGCACAAGCAAGGCGACGACCGGCCCTCGTCCTTCGATTACAACGGGGTCAAGTTCGGGCAGGACAGCCTCCACGTTTTCGCCGGCCTCTGCGCAGTCGATTCGCCGGAGTCGGTCGACGCTATGATGAAGGCGCTCTCCGATCATGGCCAGGTTTGCACCCGCATGGGCGCGTACAAGCCGCGCACCAACCCTTACGCATTCCAGGGATTCGGCGCCAAGTGCCTGCCGTACGTGTTCGAGCTCGCTGGAAAGTACGGCATCAAAGTCATTTCCATGGAGGTGACGCACGAGTCGCACGTCGACGAGATTCGTGCCGCGCTACAGGCGACGGGCAATCCTACCGGCGTAATGCTGCAGATCGGTACGCGCAACACGCAGAATTTCGAGTTGCTGAAGCTCGTCGGCAAGCAACAGGAATTCCCGGTTCTAATCAAGAGGGGTTTCGGCATCACGCTGGACGAGTCCTTGAACGCTGCGGAATACCTCGCGTCGGAGGGAAACCGCAAGGTGATCTTCTGCCTTCGCGGCATGAAGACCAACATGGGCGACCCGCATCGGAATTTCGTCGACTTCTCGCACGTCCCCGCGGTCAAGAGGCTGACCCGCATGCCGGTGGGGATCGACCCTTCGCACTCGGTGGGAAGCCGCTCGGCAGCGCCCGACGGGATCCTCGATTTGTTCCACGTTGCCGCGCAGGGGGTCGTTGCCGGCGCCAACATGGTGCTGGTCGACTTTCATCCCAACCCCGCCAAGGCATTGGTCGACGGACCTCAGGCGCTACTCCTTTCCGAGTTGCCCCATTTTCTGGAAGACATCGCGCTGGCACGGCAGGCATATCTGCAGCGCGCTGCTGTTGCGGCCCGGCACCGGGCAATGCAATAACCGAACCGACGCTCACAAGCGGGACGAACCGACGGGAACCATGGCCTCGGAAGTCGAACTCAAGCTGACGATCGACCGTGAGGCGCTCTCGAGAGTGCGTGAGCATCCCGCCCTCGCCACGGTGCTCCGCGGTCGCGCGCGAACCTCGAGAGACGTCAGCACCTACTACGACACCCGCGCCGGAGAGTTGCGCGAGGCGGGGGTCGCGCTGCGCATGCGCAGAAGCGGACACCGCTGGCTGCAGACGGTCAAGGGCGCCGGAGATCGGGTCGGAGCACTGCACCGGCGGCCCGAGTACGAATGGGTGATGCGAACGTCGCGCATCGACGCCCGCAAGCTAGCGACCACACCGTGGCGCGGCGTGTTCGAAGCGACCGCCGGGCGGCTGCGTCCGGTGTTCGTGACCGAGGTCGACCGCACCGCGCAGCCGCTGGCCTTTGCCGATGGCACACGGGCGATGCTTTGCCTCGACGCCGGCGAGATCCGTGCCGGACGCAGGCGCGCGCCGCTGACCGAGATCGAGATCGAATTGGTGCAAGGCGAAGTGCGCCAGCTGCATGAGCTCGCGCTGTCCCTGGCCGCCGATCTGCCGGTGGCGATGGCTCAGGCGAGCAAAGCTGAACGAGGCTACGCGTTGGCGAGCGCCGCGCCTCGGGAG
>JALZAO010000287.1 GCA_030948305.1 Pseudomonadota bacterium | reverse complement strand
ATGTCGACGAACGACGAGCGGGTGAAGCGGGCCATGATCGCCGCCACCGCGGCGCCGAGTGTCAGCGACGGAAGAATGTAGTGTTTCCAGGTCGCGGCGCCGACGGTGGGCAGCCAGTTGAGCTGCACGGCGAAGATCTGCATCAGCACCATGCCCAGCGCGAAGGCGGGGAAGGAAATGCCGGACACCGCCAGCGTCATGCCCAGCCTGTCGGGCCAGCGATTGCGCCATACCGCGGAAACGACGCCGATGAGCATGCCGAATGTCACCGACCACGACATCGCGGCCAGCGTCAGCCAGAAGGTGGGCATGAAGCGCTCGCCGACTTCGACGGAGACCGGGCGCTTGGTGCGCAACGATCGGCCGAAATCGCCCTGCAGGACACCGGTGGCGAAGCGCACGAATTGCTCGGGCAGAGAGCGGTCGAGTCCCAGATCCTGGCGGACGAGGGCTACCGTCTCGGGCGTCGCGTCCTGTCCCGCGGCGAGCCGCGCCGGGTCGCCGGGCAGCAGATGCACGAACATGAACACCAGCACGCCGACGATGAGCAGCGTGGGAAGCAGCCCTAGCAGACGCTTGACGATGTACTGGAGCATCGATGTGCCGCGCGGGCGCCGGCCTTACGCGTGCGCGGAGAATAACCGCGGCGGCGGCGCATCAATCAATGAGCAGCCGCCGCGAATCGCTTCAGGGCTTCAAGTCGACTTCGTTGAAGTTGAACGACGCGTCCGGGATCACGTAGACGCCGGTCAGCTTCTTGTTATGTGCGGAGAGCAGCCTCTCGGTGACCAGCGGCGCCCACGGCGCGTCCTTCCAGATCTCTTCCTGCGCATCCTTATAGAGCTTGGCTTTTTCGCTGCTCGTGGTGGTGAGCTGCGCGCCTTTGATGGCGGCGTCGACCTTCGCGCTCTTGTAGTACGCGGTGTTGAAGAGTTTCGGTGGCCACGATTCGCCGTAGAGCAGCGGCCGCAGCGCCCAATCCGCCTCGCCGGTCGACGTCGACCAGCCGACGTAATAGAGCCTCACCGGCGCCGTCGCCGGGTCCGGCCAGCTTTCGACTTTTTCCACGCGCTGGCCGGCCTCGAGCAACGTGATCTTGGTGCGGATGCCGATCTGTTGCAGCTGCTGCTGAATGAACTGAGTGACCTTCTGCGCGGTGCTGTGGTTGTACGCCGACCATAGCTCGGTCTCGAAGCCGTTCGCGAAGCCGGCCTCGGTCATGAGCTGCTTCGCCTTGGCGACGTCGTACGGCCACGGACCGATCTTCACCGCGTATTCGACGCCTGCAGGCGCGACGCCCTCGGCCGGCGCGGCGTAACCGTTGAACGCAACCTTCGCCAGCGCCTCCTTGTTGATCGCATAGGCGATCGCCTGCCGGACCTTGGGATTGTCGAAGGGCTTCTGCTGCGTATTCATCGACAGATAGCGGAGCACGATCGACGGCGCCGCAACGACCTCCAGATCGGCCTTGGCCTTGAGCACGTCCGCCTGCTCGTACGGCACGGGAAACGTGAAGTGCGCTTCGCCGGTCTGCATCATCGCCGCGCGCGAATTGTTGTCGACCACCGGCTTCCAGGTAATGCTGTCCACTTTGGGATAACCCTTTTTCCAATAGCCGTCGAACTTGGCAACTTTCAGATAATCCGTGCGTTGCCATTCGACGAATTTGAAAGGCCCGGTTCCGACCGGATTGGCCGAGATGTCCTTGCCATACTTGGCGAGCGCGGTCGGACTGATCATCACGGTCGATGGGTGCGCGAGCTGGGCGATGAAGGGCGAGAAGGGAGTCTTCAGCGTGAAGCGCGCCGTGTAGTCGTCGACGACTTCGGTCTTGGCGATGTTGTTGTTGTAGAGGCCGTAGCGCTTCAGCTTGTTCTCCGGGTTGGTGACACGGTCGAGATTGGCCTTGACCGCGTCGGCCTTGAAATCGGTGCCGTCGTGAAACTTGATGCCTTTCTTGAGCTTGATGGTGTAGACCAGGCCATCCTTGCTCACGTCGTAGCTCTCGGCCAGGACGGGAATCATCTTCATGTCCTTGTCGAATCCATACAGGCCTTCGTAGAACGACTTGGCCATCGCCTGCGACAGCGTGTCGTTGGCATCGTAGGGGTCGGTCGTGGTAAAGGTCGACGCCACGGCAAAGACGACGTCCTTGGCCGCATGGGACGGCGCGGCAAACAGCGCGCCAAGCGCGAGCGCAGTGACGAGCAGCGAGCGTGGGAATGATTTCATTTTCTTTCTCCAGGGTTGCAGCGTGTTGGGCAAATCGGTCGAGCGTGAGTAATCCGGAGTGCCCTCAATAGGCGCCGGCGATCCTGTGCTTGGCGACATAATGTCCGGGTGCGACCTCCTCGAGCGGCAGTACGATCGGCTCGTCGCCGATCGCCCGGATAGGGCTCGGGATTTCCTCCGATGATAGCTCCCTTTTGCCGTGTCGTCGCGCCGGGTCGGCCACCGGCACGGCGGCGAGCAGCTTGCGGGTGTAGGGGTGCTGCGGGTCTTCGAACACCGCTCGCCGCGGTCCTATTTCCACGATCTGACCCAGGAACATCACCGCGACGCGATGGCTGATTCGCTCGACCACCGCCATGTCATGGGAAATAAACAGGTAAGACAAGGCGAACTCGGACTGCAGATCGAGCATCAGGTTGACGATCTGAGCGCGGATCGATACGTCCAGCGCCGACACGGCCTCGTCGGCGATGATGATCTTGGGCTTGAGCGCGAGCGCGCGGGCGATGGCGACGCGCTGACGCTGGCCGCCGGAGAATTCGTGCGGATAGCGATGCGCCGCGTCAGGCGAGAGTCCGACGTGCTGCAAGAGCTCGGCGACGCGATCCTCGGCGTCGCTTCCCCGGGCGACGCCGTGGACGTAGAGCGGCTCCGCGACCGAGAAGCCTACCGTCAGGCGCGGATCGAGCGACGCGTACGGATCCTGGAAGACCATCTGGATCTCGCGCCGCATCGAGCGCACCTGATCGGAGGGCAGGCGGGCGATGTCCTGTCCATTG
>JALZAO010000286.1 GCA_030948305.1 Pseudomonadota bacterium | reverse complement strand
ATACACCGCCAGCGCGCCGCCAAGCGTGTTGAGCCCGAACACCGGATTCGATCCCGGAATGAGCTGGATCGTCGAGATCGCGGAGCGCGGCAGCAGATCCCAGTTGACCACGTCGCCAAAGGCTTCGTTGATGCGCACGCCGTCCTGAAATACGGAAATGCCTTGTGGCGTTCCGAGCAGCGGCGATGCGGCGAAGCCGCGAAAGTTGAGGTCCTGCTGGTAGGGATTGCCCTGTCCCGAGCCGACACCGACGCTGTTGGCATTGCGGTCGAGAAACCCGGTCAGATCGAGCGGCCTCTGCCGGGCGAAATCGCGATTGCCGAACACTTGGACATTCGCCGGGACGTCTGAGAGCGCGGTCCCAAGCCCGGGCAAAGGCGTCGTGCCGATGACTTCCACTCGCGGCAATTCGAAGACTTCGGCCGGATTGGCCGCGCCCACGGGATTCGTGAGCACCGTGGCTGCAAGTGTCAGCGTCAGCGAGACGGCGCGGAGCTTCGTCCGCCGGATCGATCGCACGATCAAGTCAGCGGATTGCTACGCCCCAGGGAAGCTGTCCGACGGAGATTTCGGCGACCTTCGCATTGGTTGCGGTGTCGATGACCGCAACCGCATTAGACCGCCCGCAGGCCACGTACAATTTCGTTCCGTCCGGGGTGATCGCCATGTTCCAGGGCCGCTTGCCGACAGAAATCGTGGCAACGATCGCGTTGTTCGACGTGTCGATCACCTGCACCGTGCCTTCACCGCCGGAGCTCACGTAGACGCGCTTGCCATCGGGGCGGACGGTGATGCCGTTCGACCGGCTGCCGGCCTTGATGCGCGCGATGACTTCATGCGTCGCGACATCGAAGACGTTGACCGTGTCGGCGTTTTCAGCGGCGACATAGGCGCGGGTGCCGTCGGGAAGAAAGCCGATGCCGCGCGGCCGGTCGCCGACCTTCACCGACTTGATCACCTCTCCTTTGGCAAGATCGACGATATCGACGCTGTCGGCTTCTTCGCTGCTGACGTACAGCCAGCGGCCGTCGGGGCTGAAGACCGCATGCTCCGGATTCTTTCCGTGCATCTTAAGCCGCCGCACGATCTTGGCGGTCGCGGTGTCGACGATCACGACCTGATCATCTTCCTCGACCGCGGCGGAGAGCAGCCGGCCATCGGACGACAGATAGAAGGCTTCGGGAGAGCTGCCCAGCGCTATCCGCGCGAGCAGGGCGCCATTTGAGGTGTCGATGATCAGCGCGGCATTGCCGGTCTGGTCGCTCAGATAGAGGCGCTTTCCATCGGGCGAAAGCGCGATGCCGCGTGGCTTCCCTCCGACGTTGAAGGTCGCGGTCAGCTTGTCGGTTGCCGTGTCGATTACCGATACCGAAGCGGAGCCTTCGTTGGACACATACGCAAATGGCGCCGCGAGCCCGCTGAGAGCCGTCGCTGCCGACAGGATTGTCGCGCCGATTATGAGTCGGGCCAAGCGCATGACTGTTGTTTCTCCTTCGAACTATGGCGGTGCGCCGCAATGGAGTCTATGCTACACGACTCTGCGGAAACTCATTGGGCACCCAGATCGTGGCAGAACTTACGCTGCGCCGCGCATGTCCGATTCGGCCCGGAGCGGTCGTCGCGGCGATCGCCGCGGCAATGTTGCCGCAGATCGCGTCGGCGCAGGGTGCGCGCCCCGTCGATCCTCTCGTCGTCACCGCGACTCGCACCGAAGAGCGCGCGTTCGACCTTCCGGTCGCGATCGACAGTGTCGGCGCCGCACGGATCCAGCAGGATCAGCTGCAGATCAACCTGTCCGAGTCGCTCTCGCGCGTGCCCGGGCTGGTGGTTCAGAATCGCTGGAATTATGCGCAGGACCTTCAAATCTCGTCACGCGGCTACGGCGCGCGGGCGAGCTTCGGCGCCCGCGGCATACGCCTTTTCCAGGACGGCAT
This sequence comes from Pseudomonadota bacterium, assembly GCA_030948305.1. Classification (GTDB taxonomy): domain Bacteria; phylum Pseudomonadota; class Gammaproteobacteria; order Burkholderiales; family Casimicrobiaceae; genus PALSA-1003. The sequence goes on along the minus strand of JALZAO010000286.1, from coordinate 1,093 downwards.
CCCGGCGTCGATGCCCGACGGGCAGGGCCAGACCGGAAGCTTCAGCCTCGCTTCCGCGCAGCGCATCGAGGTCCTGCGTGGGCCGTTTTCGACGCTCTATGGGAATGCCGCGGGCGGCGTGGTCTCGATATTCACCGAAGACGGTCCGCCGACTCCCGTCGCGCAGGGACAAATCATCGGCGGCAGTTTCGGGACCTTGAACGCGGTAGCCAAGCTCGGAGGCGAAGCGTACGGCGTCAACTACGTCATGGCCGCCAACCATTTCGAGACCGACGGTTACCGCGATCACAGCGAGGCTTCGCGCGACCAGTTCAACGCCAAGCTCAAGTTCGCGTTCGACAGCGACACGCGCGTTACGCTGATCGCCAACACGCTGTATCAGCCCGAGGCGCTCGATCCGCTGGGCCTGACGCGGACGCAATTCGAGGCGAATCGGCGGCAAGTCGATCCCGTGGCGATCTCGTTCAACACGCGCAAGACCGTCGGACAGCAGCAGGGAGGCGCGACGATCGAGCGCAGCGTTGGCGCCGACACGACCTTGCGCCTGACCGGTTACGCGGGGCACCGCAGCGTTCGTCAATACCTCGCGTTGTCCGGCATCGGCGACACCTCGTCCGGCGGCGTCACCGACCTCGACGGTAACTTCGGCGGCGTCGACGCGCGCGTGACGACGCGCTTCACGCTCGCCGGCGGACCGCTCGCACTTACCGCCGGCGCCGCCTACGATCGCCAGGAGCAGGCGCGCAAGGGCTTCGTCAACAACAATGGCGCCTTGGGCGCTCTGCGGCGCGACGAATCCGACACGGTGCACGATCAGGACGTCTATGCGCAGGCACTATGGTCGCCGCTCGCTTCGGTCTCGCTGCTCGCGGGAGCGCGCTACAGCGACGTGCGCTTCGTCTCGGAGGATCATTACATCACCGCCACCAATCCGGACGACAGCGGCCGGGTCGCGTTTTCTCATGCGAGCCCGGTCGCGGGCATCGTCTGGCGCGCCGCGCAAGACGTCAATATCTACGCCAATTGGGGCGAGGGCTTCGAGACCCCGACGTTCATCGAGCTCGCGTATCGCAACACAGGCACAGGGCTCAAC
>JALZAO010000285.1 GCA_030948305.1 Pseudomonadota bacterium | reverse complement strand
GCCTGAGCCGGTGCCGAGCACGCCCATGCCTGAGCCGGCGCCGAACGCGCATGCCTGAGCGGCCGCCTCCCATGAGTCGATGGTTGCGCGATCTCGGCCGCAATCTGTGGAGCGGTGCCAAGCTCGTGTTCGGACAACCCGTCACCAAGCTTCAATTTCGCATTGGAGTCCCGCAGCTGCTGGTCCTGTTTGTCCTTTCGGCGTGGCTCGACCTGGCGGTAGACACGGTGCGGCGCGAGCCCGGTGCGAAGTTCGTGCTGACGGGCCTGATCGCCGAAGGATTCTATGGTGGGCTGCTGATGCTTTTTGCGGCATTGCTGGCGCTGATCTTCCGCCAGCCGTCGTACGCGCTCGCGCTCCCGGTCATCGTGCTCTCGAGCGAGTGGCCGCTGTTGCTTGCCCGCATGTTGAGCGAGGTAGGGTTCGGTGGCAGCGCCGAGACGCTTGGCGCGGTGTTGCGCGCGGAGCAGCTCATCCTGCTGTGGAGCGTGTTCTGGCTTTGGCGTTCCGCGGCGGTCAGCCTGTCGCCCAAATACCCTCACTACGTGCTGCGCTCGGTTGGCGCGGCCATTTTGCTGTCGACCCCGCTGTGGTTCGCGCCGGCGCTTTTGCCCGAGATGCAGTGGTGGGAGCGCCCGCCGCAGGAGCCGGCGCGCGACACGCGCTTCCCGAGCGCGGCCTCGGAGACGGTGTTGAGCGCGCAGCAGGAGCTTTTCGAGAAGGCGCTCGACGACCTCGCTGACGAGCGGCGCGCGGTCACCGATCTCTACTTCGTCGGATTTGCGCCGTACGCGGGTGAGGACGTGTTTCGCAAGGACATGGAGCTCGCGCGCGATCTCTTCGATCAGCGCTTCGACACCGCGGGTCGATCCATCGTGCTGATCAACAACCCGAGGACCGTGCTGGAACAGCCCATGGCTACGGTGACTAATTTGCGGGCGACGCTGAAGGAGATCGGCGCCACCATCGATCGCGACGACGATGTGGTGATGGTGTATCTCGAAAGCCACGGTGCGCGCAATCATGAGCTTACTGTCGCCTTTCCGCCGCTGGAGCTCGACCAGCTCACGCCCGAGACGCTGCGCGCCATGCTCGACGAGGCCGCCATCAAGTGGCGCATCATCGTCGTATCGGCGTGCTATTCCGGCGGCTACATCGAGCCGCTGAAAGATGACTTCACTTTGATCCTTACCGCATCGGCCGCCGACCGTACGTCTTTCGGCTGCGGCACCGAAAGCAACGCGACGTATTTTGCCGATGCGATGTTTCAGCACGCGCTTCGCTTCGAAGATTCGTTCGTCAAGGCATTTGCCCAGGCGCGCGAGCGCATTGCCCAGCACGAGCAGGAACAGAAAGTCAGCCCGCCCTCCGACCCACAGATATATGTCGGCGACGAGATGGCCGCCAAGCTCCCCAAACTCGAGGCGACGCTGCGCGCGCGCCGCGCCGGCGGCACGATCTGACGAAATACTGCACCGCGACTCCTGGTGCCCCTTATTGATAGAATGACTCCGGGCGCCGTGCGCGGTCATAAATCTGCGCCGATCCGTTGGCGCCCTCGCGCAATGCTGTCTCGATGGAAACCGCCAAAACGCCTGTACGCCCCCTTGCGGGACTGAAGGTCCTCGAGCTCGGTCAATTGATCGCCGGTCCGTTCGCCGGCAAGGTCCTGGCCGAGTTTGGCGCCGAAGTCGTCAAGATCGAGCCCCCCCCATCCGGAAAGGACCCCGGCGGCGATCCGCTGCGTCAATGGCGCCTGCTGCACGACGGCACGTCGCTGTGGTGGTACGTCCAGGCGCGCAACAAGAAATCCGTGACCGCCAACCTGCGCATGGCGGAAGGGCAGGAGATTGCACGCCGGCTCTCGCGCGACGCCGACATCGTCATCGAAAACTTTCGCCCCGGGACGCTGGAAAAATGGGGGCTCGGCTACGACGTGCTTGCCGCCGACAACCCGGGACTGATCCTGCTTCGCCTGTCGGGCTTCGGGCAGACGGGCCCGTATCGCGATCAGCCGGGCTTCGGCGCGGTCGGCGAATCGATGGGCGGCATGCGCCACGTCACGGGATTTCCGGAGCGCCCTCCGGTGCGCATGAACATCAGCATCGGCGACGCACTCGCCGCGCTGCACGGCGTGATCGGCGTGCTGATGGCGCTGCATCATCGCAATGCGCACGGAGGCAAAGGACAGGTGGTCGACGTCGCGCTTTACGAAGCGGTGTTCAACATGATGGAGAGCCTGATCCCCGATTACGATCTGCATGGCGACATACGCGGCCGCATCGGAACCGGGCTTACCAACATCGTCCCGTCGAACACCTACACGACGCGCGACGGGCACAGCGTGGTCATTGCCGGCAACGGCGACAGCATCTACAAGCGGCTGATGCACGCGATCGATCGCGACGATCTTGGCCAGGATCCCGAGCTCGCGAGCAACGTCGGCCGGGTCAAGCGCACCGCGGCCATCGATGGCGCGATCGGCGAATGGGCGGCGGCGCATGATCTCGAGGATATTCTTCGCACGCTCAAGGCGGCCGACGTCCCGCACGGCAAGATCTACACCGCCGCCGATATCGTCAACGATCCGCAATATCTGGCCCGCGACATGATCCGTCAGGTGAAGCTTGCCGATGGCACGCCGCTCAAGCTGCCCGGGATCGTGCCCAAGCTGTCGGACACGCCGGGTGACATGGATTGGGTCGGGCCGGCGCTGGGCGAGCATACGGACGAGGTCTTGCGCGCCGCAGGCTACGACGGCGACGACATCGCGCGTCTGCGCGCAGTGGGCGCGATTTGAAAACGACGAGGTAGCAAATGAAGCGCATATTCATCCACGACGTGGTCGCCCGCGACGGTTTGCAGATCGAACCCGCTTGGGTGCCCACCGAACGCAAGATCGAGCTCATCGATCGGCTGTCGGCGACCGGTGTGGCCAAGATCGAGGCGACGTCTTTCGTCTCACCCAAGGCGGTGCCGAATCTTCGCGACGCCGAAGCCGTCATGGCCGGCATCGCGCGCAATCCTGCGGTGACCT
>JALZAO010000284.1 GCA_030948305.1 Pseudomonadota bacterium | reverse complement strand
GGCCTGGCGCAGCAGGCATGGATGATGTACGCGATCATCATCGCCAACTTCCTGTCCTTTGCGGCAGGCCCCGCGCTGCAGGCCGTAGTCTCCAACGCCGTCGATCCGCGCGAGCAGGGCGTCACCATGGGCGCGCTCAACTCGATCAACAGCATCATGTTCGTCGTCGCGCCTTTGATCGGCACGCCCTTGCTGGCAGCGGTGAGCCACTTGCCGCCCGAGGACTGGCGCGTGGGCGTCACCTTCTTTGTCAGCGCGCTGCTGCAGGGGGCCGCCTTCTGGCTGGCGCGCCGCCATTTTGCCGGCGCAGCGGCTGCTCCCGTCTCCTCCGCGGCTCGGTGACCTTGCCATGCATTCGTCCATCCTGATTCTCGATTTCGGTGCGCAATACACCCAGCTCATCGCGCGCCGCGTGCGCGAGCTGAACGTGTATTGCGAGATCCATCCTTTCGACGTTCCGGAAACGTTCGTCAGGAAGTTCGCGCCTGCCGGGGTCATCCTTTCGGGCGGCCCGAACAGCGTCATCGACGGCGACGCGCCGCGCGCTCCGGCAAGCGTGTGGTCGGCGGGAGTGCCGGTGCTCGGCATCTGTTACGGGATGCAGGACATGGCGGCGCAACTGGGCGGCGCGGTCGAGAACGGGCTCACGCGCGAATTCGGCTATGCGCAAATTCGCGCGCGCGGCCACGGCCGCCTGCTCGAGGGCATCCAGGATCGCGCCGACGCCGACGGCCACGGATTGCTCGATGTGTGGATGAGCCACGGCGACAAGGTCACCGCGCTGCCGCCGGGCTTCACGCTGATGGCGAGCAACGAGGCGACGCCGATCGCCGGCATGATGGATGAAGCCCGCCATTACTACGCGGTCCAGTTTCATCCCGAGGTGACGCATACGCCTCAAGGCAAGGCGATCCTCAAGCGCTTCGTCTACGACATTTGCGGCTGCAAGGGCGACTGGACGATGCCGGCCTACGCCGACGAGGCGGTGGCGAAAATACGCGCCCAGGTCGGCAGCGAGGAAGTCATACTCGGGCTCTCGGGCGGGGTCGATTCGTCCGTCGCGGCGGCGCTCATCCACCGCGCCATCGGCGACCAGCTGACCTGCGTGTTCGTCGACACCGGCTTGCTGCGCCTGAACGAGGCGACGCAGGTCATGGACACCTTCGCCAAGCACCTCGGCGTCAAGGTGCTCATGGTCGATGCAAGCGACGGCTTCCTTCGGGCGCTGGCCGGAATCGCCGATCCCGAGCAGAAGCGCAAGATCATCGGGCGCGAGTTCATCCACGTCTTTCAGGCGGAGGCGGCCCGGCTGCCGAACGCGAAGTGGCTGGCGCAGGGAACCATCTATCCCGACGTGATCGAATCCGCGGGCGGCAGCAAGAAGTCGCATACCATCAAATCGCACCACAATGTCGGCGGCTTGCCCGAGACGCTGCACCTGAAGCTGCTGGAGCCCTTGCGCGAGCTGTTCAAGGACGAGGTGCGCGAGCTGGGTCTCGCACTCGGGCTGCCGCGCGACCTGGTGTTCAGGCATCCATTTCCCGGACCGGGCTTGGGAGTTCGCATTCTGGGCGAGGTCAGGCGCGAGCACGCCGAGCTTCTGCGCCGCGCCGATGCGATTTTCATCGACGAGCTGCGCAAGACGTCTTACGTTGCGACAGCGGTGCGGGGAGCCGCGGCCCCGGACGCCAAGGACGCCGCCGCCGGACCCGGCAATTGGTACGACGCCGTCGCGCAGGCGTTCGCGGTGTTCCTGCCGGTGCGATCGGTCGGCGTGATGGGTGACGGCCGCACGTATGAACACGTCGTCGCGCTGCGTGCAGTGCAGACCACGGATTTCATGACCGCGCATTGGGCGCCGCTGCCGCACGAGCTGCTGGCCACGGTGTCGAGCCGCATCATCAACGAGGTGCGAGGCGTCAATCGCGTCGTATACGACATCTCGGGCAAGCCGCCGGCGACCATCGAGTGGGAATAGACATGCGCCGCCAACTTTATTCGTCAGGAACCGCGTGGGAGCCGGTCGTCGGCTACTCGCGCGCGGTCAGGGTCGACAACCGCATCTGGGTCTCGGGAACGACCTCGACCGGCAGCGATGGCGCCATCGTTGGCAAAGGCGACCCGTACGCGCAGGCGAAGCAGGCGATCGCCAATATCGAACGGGCGCTGGCGTCCGCCGGCGCAAGGCTCGCCGACGTGGTACGCACGCGCATCTACGTGACCGACATGGCGCACTGGCAGGACATCGGCCGCGCGCATGGCGAAGCGTTCGCCGACATCCGTCCCGCGAGCACCATGGTCGAGGTGTCACGGCTGATCGATCCGGATTTGCTGGTGGAAATCGAAGCCGATGCCGTGATTGTCGACGGTGTCGAGCAGAAATGAGTCAGCGATGATGGCTACGCGAACCGACTCCAGCAGCCCGGTGGTGTCCGGAAATCCGGGTGAAACCTTTCCACCCGAGCACTGGATGGAAGCGGCGCTTGCGCTTGCACGTCAGGCGCAGGCGCGAGGCGAGGTCCCCGTCGGGGCGGTCGTGGTCAAGGACGGGGCAATCATCGGGCGCGGCGGCAATGCGCCAATCGCCGCCAACGATCCTACCGCGCACGCCGAGATAGCCGCATTGCGCGAAGCGGCGCGAGCGCTCGGCAATTATCGACTGCCGGATTGCGATCTGTACGTCACGATCGAGCCTTGTGCGATGTGTGCGGGAGCGATTCTGCACGCACGCATGCGGCGCCTGGTGTTCGGCGCCCGCGATCCCAAGACGGGGGCCTGCGGCAGCGTGATCGATCTGTTTGCCGAGCGGCGCCTCAACCACCACACGACGGTAACCGGCGACATCGCCGCCGAAGCCTGCGGACGGCTGCTGAGCGATTTTTTCGGTGCACGGCGGTGAGCAGGCCTTCCTACGGCATCGGTTTTTATGCGCCCGCCGGGTTTACGACCGATCCGTCGGCGATCGCGCGCGCGGTATCGCGGCTCGAAGCCGAAGGCCATCGCGTGGTCGTGGACGCGACCGTCGCTTCGCGCTGGCAGCGC
>JALZAO010000283.1 GCA_030948305.1 Pseudomonadota bacterium | reverse complement strand
CGCCTTCAGCCTCTCCTCGAACTCGCCGCGATACTTCGCACCCGCGAGCAGCATTGCCATGTCGAGCGAAAGCACGCGCTTGTTCTTGAGTGTCTCCGGCACCTCGCCGTTGACGATGCGCTGCGCGAGCCCTTCGACGATCGCGGTCTTGCCCACGCCCGGCTCGCCGATCAGCACCGGGTTGTTCTTGGTGCGGCGTTGCAGAATCTGGATGGTGCGGCGGATCTCGTCGTCGCGGCCGATGACCGGGTCGAGCTTGCCCTGGCGCGCGCGCTCGGTGAGGTCGACGGTGTACTTCTTGAGTGCCTCGCGCTGCCCTTCCGCTTCCGCCGAATCGACTGCGGCCCCGCCGCGCACCGCTTCGATCGCCGACTCCAGCGCCTTCTTGGTCAGACCGTGTTCCTTGAGCAGCCGCCCGGTGTCGCCCTTGTCGTCGGCCAGCGCGAGCAGAAATATCTCGCTGGCAATGAACGGGTCGCCGCGCTTGGTCGCGATCTTGTCGGTGAGATTGAGCAGATTGGTCAGATCGCGCGAGGCGCTGATTTCGCCGCCCTGGCCTTCGACTTTCGGCAAACGATCGATGGCCTTGGTAAGCGCGGCCTTGAGGGGCGCCACGTTGACGCCGGCGCGGGACAATAGCGAGGCGGTGCCGCTGTCTTCCTGATTGAGCAAGCTCAAAAGCAGATGCTGCGGCTCGATGTAGCCGTTATCGGCGGCAAGCGCCATGCTCTGTGCATCGGCGATCGCCTGTTGAAACTTGGTCGTCAGCTTGTCGAAACGCATGATGGTTCCCCCTGCTACCCGGACTTTACTTCGCAGATGGGGCGCGCAGGGGCGATTTCAAGCCGCATTTGCCATTAGATGATTGATTTCGAAGTGAAATGAAAAAAGCTCCGGGCGGCGGAAAGCCTCCCGGAGCTTTGTTTCCCAGCCCTTCGATTACTGGCCGACGATCGAAGGCTTCATCGGCCCGAGAATAGCGAGCAACTCGCCTTTTTCCTTTTCGGGAACCTTGAATTTGTCCAGCGACTTGACCAAATCCTCGACCAAGGCGTTGAACTGCGCGTCGTTGATGCCCATGCCGGTATGTGCCGACTTCATATCGCGTCCCGTATATGTGCACGGCCCGCCGGTGCCGGCGCAGATCTGCTCCACCAGCAGGCGTTTCAAGCGCGGTATATCGGTCTTGGCGAAGAACTTGTTGATGCGGTTGTCGGCGGCGACATTGCCGACGAAATCGTCGACCACGGCAACGAGCGCGCCTTGACCACCGAGCCGATCGTAAAGCGACTTCTGCTGCATCGGCGCCATGCCCATGTTCTGGCAGGCGCCAAGCAGCAGCGTCGCCATGAGCACTGCCGGTATTGCCAATCTTCGGAGCAATGTGTTCATCGGTTCTCCTCTTCAACGTTGAGGCAGCGCGTGCGGCTGCATCCCCTATACGGGCCCAGGCCGCGGTCGGATGCGTAAGCCTGCACCCTGTTCCGACGTCAACCGAGCCGCATCCGGCAGCGTGCTACGCTCGACCATTCTCGAAGCCATCGCACCTATTCCGCCATGCCAGATCCCGATTCCTATCCGTCCCCGGTCGGCGATCCGCATCGGCCAGGGGCCAGTTTTTTGCGCGTGCCGGGCGCCGTATTCGCGAGCTTCCTCGGCATCCGCAAAAAAGCGGCCGGCGAACGCGACGCGACGTCGATCAAACCCTTGCACCTTATTATCGCCGGACTTCTCGGCGCCGCGATCCTTGCCACCGCGGTACTGACCCTGGTGCGGTTTATCACCCACGCGGGCTAGCCTTCCTCGAATCGCTTGCGCGGTGCCGCTACGGGTCACCGTGGAATCGCCTCCGCAACCGCTTTTGCGGCGAGATCGAGCTCCTCGTTCGTCGTCAGCACGTCGGGGCAGAGACGGATGCGCGGCCCGCGAGCGTCGGCAATGACCCCGCGCGCCGCCATTGCCTCGACTCCGCGCCGTGCCGCGCGAGGAGCATCGTCGCCGCGGCAGGTGACAACGATAAAGGCGCCATGGTCCGCGCTGCCGCCGGTGGCGTGGATGCCGCGCTCGCCTAGCGATGAGACCAGCCTGCGTTGCTGCACAAGCGAATAATCGCGCAAGCGTTGCACACCGATCGCCTGGGTGAAGACCTGCCCGGCGCGCGCCTGGTAGCAGGTCATCACCGGCGGCGTCGATTCGAGGAATGCGTCGCCCCCCACACCGAATTGCGGCGGGTCTGGCCGTTGGTACTCGAAATGATCCTTTTTCGCGAACCAGCCGACGTCGAGCGTCGACAGGCTGCCGTCGAGATGCCGCGGATGCAGGTAGAGGTAGCCTGCGCCCGGCCCGCCGCGCAGATACTTGTACGCGGCGCCGATCGCGAAGTCGGCGTCCAGCGCCATGACATCGACCGGAAACACGCCCAACGAGTGATAGACGTCGATGAGCACGCGCGCGCCTCCGGCATGCGCCGCGGCAACCAGCGCTGGAAGCTCCGGCAACACCTGGCCCGTATGGAACAAGACCTGCGAAATGACGACCAGATCCGCTTGTCCCGCCGCCGCCAGCAGGTCGGCGGCGTCGAACAGGCCCGAATCGCGCGCTTCGACAAAATGGAGCGCAATGCGGCCACGGCGCGCGTACTGGCGCAGAATCAGGTCGATCGAGTCGAATTCGCCGCGCGTTGCGACCACGCGCGGAACGCCATCGTAGGTGTTCAGGATCGCCCGCAGCCCCTGCCCCGCGCTCGTTTTCGGCACGACGCAATCCGCGCGCGGGGCGCCGAGCAGTTGCGCAAGGCGCGCCCGGTAAGCGCCGATCTCGGCCAGCCACTCGTCCCAGGCATCGCCCAGCTTCGACTGCCAAAGGCCGATCGCCTGCGCGAGGTCGTCGGCGGTGGCATCGAGCGGCCTGCCCAGCGAATGGTTGGCGAAGTATGCGCAGTTGCGGTTGGCGCCGAGCACGCGCGAAAAAAGCGGCGCGATGTGCTGCCGTATGCCGCCTTCGGTCAAGTTGCCCGGGCCTAGCGCGGCGATGGCATGCGCGATCCGAGCCGGAGTCTTCACGTT
>JALZAO010000282.1 GCA_030948305.1 Pseudomonadota bacterium | reverse complement strand
GGACAAGCCCTTCGGCGCGGTCATCGGCGTGCTGCAGACCTTGCTGCAGATGATCGAGAAGGGAGCAACTCACGTCGGCGTTGCGACCGATCACGTCATCGAATCGTTTCGCAACGACATGTGGCCTGGCTACAAGACAGGAGAGGGCCTCGAGCCGGCGCTTCTCAAGCAATTCCACCCATTGGAAGAAGCGCTCTCCGCGATGGGCGTCGTCGTATGGGCCATGATCGAGCTCGAGGCCGACGACGCGCTTGCATCCGCCGCGCGGATCGCCTCCGAAGATAAGCGCGTCGAAAAAATTTGCATCTGGACACCCGACAAGGATCTGGCGCAGTGCGTTAGCGGCGACCGGGCGGTGCAGATGGACCGTAGAGGCAACAAGATCCGCAACGCTGAAGGGGTGCGCGAGAAGTTCGGCGTGGCGCCCGAATTGATTCCCGATTTTCTCGCGCTCGTCGGCGACGCGGCAGACGGATATCCCGGCATTCCAGGTATCGGGGCAGTCACGGCGGCACAGCTTTTGAACCGGCACGGCACCATCGAAAGCTTTCCGCCGACGGTGCTGGGCGACCAGCGCGACGCCGCGCTCCTGTTCAAGGATCTCGCTACGCTCAGGGCTGACGCACCCCTGTTTCGAAATGTGGACGAACTGCGCTGGCGCGGTCCGACTGCCGCATTCGCTGCGTATGCCGCGCGCATGCAATCGCCTCGTTTGCTCGAGCGCGCCCTCAAGGCGCAGGGCGCTTTATCTCCTGCCGAATGAAAATCGCGGCCTTCAACATCAACAGCATTCGCGGCCGCTTGCCGCGCCTGCTCGAATGGCTGGCGGAAGCGCAACCTGACATCGTGTGCCTGCAGGAGTTGCGAATCTTCGACAACGAGTTTCCCCTGGCCGCTATACGTGAAGCCGGGTACGGGGCGATGTGGAAGGGGCAGAAACCGAGATACAACGGCGTTGCCATCCTTGCGCGCGGCACCGATCCTGTCGCGGTGCGGCGCGAGCTGCCTGGCGACCCCAAGGATTCGGAAGCACGTTATCTCGAGGCTGCGGTCAACGGAATATTGGTCGGGTGCCTGTATGCGCCCAACGGCAATCCACAGCCTGGCCCCAAATTCGACCATAAACTCGCGTGGCTGCAGCGCCTTCACGAGCATGCAAAGGGCCTGTACGCGTCGGGCGCGCCGGTGGTCCTCGCGGGCGACTACAACGTCGTGCCGACTCCAAGCGACATTTATCCGACGCGCTCGTACGACACCGACGCCCTGGTCCAGCCTCAAAGCCGAGCCGCGTTTCGAAAGTTGCTCGACCTCGGGTGGACCGATGCCATCCGCGCCCGGTATCCAACCGATACGATCTACACGTTCTGGGATTACATGCGCAAGCGATGGGAGCGCGACGCGGGCTTGCGCATCGACCACCTGCTGCTCAACGCGGAGCTGAGCGCGCGTCTGGTCGAGGCGGGCGTCGACAAAGCCGTGCGCGGAAGGGCCGGTGCGAGCGACCATGCGCCGGCATGGATCGAGGTGCGCTGAGTGCTACCCTAGACTTGGTTTTGGTCAAACCTTCGCCGATGCTTCGTCAATCCCAAACCACGCTTGCCTTCGAGACCCCCGGCCGCGGCCTTGTCGAGATCACCCGTCCCGTCGCCGACTGGTCCGCCGCGAGCGGTATCGAAAGCGGTCTGCTCACGCTTTTCATTCGCCACACCTCCGCGAGTCTCGTCGTGCAGGAAAACGCCGATCCTGACGTGCGCGGAGATCTCGAGCGCTTTTTCGCTCGGCTCGTGCCCGACGGCGACAAGCTCTTCCGCCATCGCGACGAGGGGCCGGATGACATGCCAGCGCATGTTCGCGCGGCGCTGACCGCCGTGCAGCTCTCGATTCCGGTCTCCGAGGGCCGTCTCACGCTCGGCACATGGCAGGGCATCTACCTGTTCGAGCACCGGCTCCGGCCGCATCGACGCGAGGTTGCGCTGCATCTCGTTGGCGGCTGATCCGTCGTTGGATCCGATACGGGCCGCCAGACGGGGCGACGCTCGCCGGCGCCGTCATACCACAGGGAGGGTGAGTCTAGGTTTGGGAGCTCGGCGTCTTCGGATCCACATGAAAGAGCGCATTGAGCTCGCGGCCGGAAGCTGCGCTGGCGAACTCATCGAATTTGCCGCGCTCGGCAATCGATCTGGCGGCACGCATGAATCCGCCCCAGGCTGAGCGCGCAAGCGCGCCGCCGACGCTGATTCGCCGCACGCCGAGCGCGGAGATTTCATCGACCGTCAATTCGCTCGCCGATCCTACGAGCAGATTGAATGGCTTCGGCGCGACGGCAGTCACGACGGCGACGATTTGATCGCGCGTGGAGATACCCGGCGCATAGAGGCAATCGGCACCAGCATTCGCGTACGCCTTGAGCCTCTCAATCGTTTCATCGAGATTGGGTCGGCCGACAAGAAAGCATTCGGCGCGTCCTACCAGAAGCGTATCGCCGCCTTTCTTATCGATGGCCCTTCGCGCCGCGCGAATCCGCTCCACCGCAGGGCCAAGTTCAAAGAGCGGCTTGGCCGCATCGCCGGTTGAATCCTCGATCGACAGTCCCGCTACGCCGGTCTCGACCGCAAGACGCACGCTTTCCTCGACCCCGGCCGCATTCTTGGCGAAGCCGCTCTCGAAGTCGGCATTCACCGGCACGTCCGTTGCCGTGACCATGGCGCGCAGATGGGCGAGCGCCATGTCGCGCGTGATGCCGTTATCCGCGCGGCCCTGCGACCAGGCAAAGCCGGAGCTTGTGGTGGCGAGCGCCCTGAAGCCGAGGCTTTGCAGGTACCGCGCGCTTCCCACGTCCCAGGGATTGGGAATGACAAAACAGCCGGCCTCGTGCAACTGTCGGAAGGCGCGCCGTTTGTCGTCGATGCTGGGCCGAGCGTTGGTCATTGAAGAACTCCTCATGGGTTTGTATGGGCCTTGCGTTAAATCCATGGCCATAGCGCGCGCTACGATTCCAGGATTTCCACGCCCGATAATGTAGCAAATGCGGCGCCGCCACCGATGCGCTCCACCCTTCCTATACAATCACGCTTGCCCTCATG
>JALZAO010000281.1 GCA_030948305.1 Pseudomonadota bacterium | reverse complement strand
AGGTCAGCGCGGAGAAGGCGAGGGTGAGCAGAGAAAAATACACACCGCGGCGGCGCAGCACGAAAAAGCCAATCACGATGCTGGCGACCGCGAGAAACGCAAGCGCGAACAGCGCCGGCCACAGCACGGATCCCGGGAACCAATGCAGTTGCGCGAGCGCCGCCGCATACGCGCCGAGCCCGAACCAGGCGCCGTGGCCGAACGAGACGAGCCCGGTGTGACCGACGAGCACGTTGAGCGCCATGCACGCGATGGCAAAGATCACTACGTCGGTTGCACTGGTCATCGTCAGCCCGCCCGCCAGCAGCGCGAACGGCAACACGGTCATCGCCACGGCGGCCAGGACGACGGGCGAACGTAGCGCGCTCATTCGAAGCGCTGAATCCGCTCGCCGAACAGCCCGCGCGGCCGGAACAGCAGCACCAGGAGCATCAGCACGTACATCGACGCTTCAGCCGCTGGCGGGAAGAAATAGACGGTCAGTCCGCGCACGACGCCGACGATCAGCGCCGCCAGGACCACACCCCAGAACGAGCCCAAACCGCCGATGACGACGACGACGAACGAAGCGGTCAGGATTTCGGCGCCCATCGCCGGGTGCACACCCGAGATCGGCGCCAGCAGCACGCCCGCCAGCGCCGCCAGGCCGACGCTGATGCCGACGATGCTCGCCATATATGGGCTGAGCGAAATGCCCAGCGCGGCCACCATGTCGGGGTTCTGCACGCCGGCGCGCACCACGCGGCCGAACGGCGTTCGCTGCAGCAAGTACCACAGCGCGGCGACCGCCGCCGCGGCGACGCCGAGCATCAGCAGGCGGTAACGCGAATAGATGAAGTCGCCGATGAGGATCTGCCCTTTGAGCGCCGGCGGGATCGAGAACGGGATGGGCGCGGCGCCGAAAACCCAGCGCAGCGATTGCTCCGCCACCATCGCCAGCCCGAACGTCAGCAAGAGGCCCAGCGCCGGATCCTCGCGATAGAAGCGTCGGAACAGGAAGCGCTCGATGACCAGGCCGATCAGCGCGACGGCAAGCGGCGAGAGCACAAACGCGCCGGCAAAGCCGACGTGTTCGGCCAGCATGATCGCGAGATACGCGCCGAGGGCGTAGAACGCGCCGTGCGCGAGATTGACCAGCCCGCCCAGCGAAAAAATGAGCGAGAGACCCAGCGCGATCAGCAGGTAATACGCGCCGGCGAGCAGGCCGTTGATGACCTGCTCGAGGATCTGGGCGGCAATCATGACCAGCCCGCGGGCTTAAGCGTCCGCGGTCAACGTGATGTCAGGCGGGCATGGTGCAGTTGTTCTCCTCGCGTGTCGGCGCGATTGATTCCAGGCTCTCGTTCGGCCCCGGCACCGGCGCGGACAGCGTGAAGAGATCCCACTTGTCCTTGACCTGCTCCGGTGGCTTGAAGGTCAGCGTATACATTTCCATCATCAACTGATGGTCCCAGTTGCGGTAGTAGCCCTCGCGCGTCTTGAGGAGGTCGAATTTGGCGCCCTTTTCCAGGTGCTCGACGACCTTGGTCGAATCCGTGCTCTTGATCTCATTCATCGCCTGTGCGAGATGCTTGGTCGAAAGATAGTCGCCCCAGGCCTGATTCTCCGGCGGCTTGCCGTTCCTTTTCACGAACGCCTCGGTGAATTTCCGCGACGCCGGAGTGTTCACCTGCGAGTCCCACACCAGCGGCCATATGCCGAGCACGTTACCCTTTCCCGCGCCCCACGCCACCGCGGTGTCGAATGCGAAGCCGGCAACCGGAAACGGCAAGCCGTATTCCACGTACTGCTTCAGGAAGTTGGTGATCTGCGCACCCGCCAGATTGGAGATCACGAGGTCCGGCTTGGCGTTGCGGATCTTGAGCAGATAGGCAGAGAAATCCGTGGTATCGGTGGGCACCAGCTCGTCGGCTGCGAACTCGCCCCCGTTCTTGGCCATGAAGCGCTTCGCGACCTTGAGCAGGTCATGCCCGAACGCGTAGTCCGCCGTCAGGCTGTACCACTTCTTGCCTTTGACCATGCCGTCGCGCAGCAACGCGCGGCCTGCGGCATTGACATACATGCTGTTCGCCGCCTCGGTGTGGAACATGAAGCGGTTGCACGATTTGCCGCGAAGCTCGTCGGAGTTGCAGCCGGTGTTGAAAAAGATCGTCCGATTGCGCTGCGCGACCTGCGCGATCGCCAGACCCGAAGCCGAGCTTATCTCGCCGACGATCGCAACGACCTTGTCGCGCTCGATCAAGCGCTCGGCCTTGGTCGACGCCGTCTGCGGGTTGACGCTGTCCTCCGCGATCAATTCGATCTTGCGGCCCATCACGCCGCCGGCCGCGTTGATTTCGTCGACCGCGAGGTTGACGCCCATTACCGCGTATTCGCCAAGCGGGCCGAGAAAGCCGGTGCGCGGCGTCAGATGGCCGAGACGAATGGCGTCGGACTGGCTGCGTACGATGGCTGGAAATCCGAGGCTGCTTACGGCCGCTGCGGCCGCGGCACCCTGAACGAGTTGACGACGACGGCGGCTTACCGGCGAGCGATCCATGGTTTCTCCTCGAGGAATGGACGGACGCTCTCAGGCTCGTGGCGGCCGTTCGGAAACGTCCAAGTGCGATCGCAGTTATAATCGACCCGCGTTCCGATGTAAACAGCGCATGTAAAAAGCGGATCTAAACAGCGATGGACCTGAGCCTGCAGGGATTGCGCGTATTGGTCACCGCCGGCGCTTCCGGCATCGGCCTCGCGACCGCCCGCGCCTTTGCGCGCGAAGGCGCCCGCGTGCACGTTTGCGACGTCGATGAGGCGGCGCTCAACGCGCTGGTGAAGAGCGATCCGGGGTTCTCCCGCAGCACGTGCGACGTCGCCGATGCCGCCTCCGTCGCCCTCCTCTTCCACGACGTCCGACGCGCGCTCGGCGGCCTCGACACGCTGGTCAACAACGCAGGCATTGCCGGACCCACCGCCGCGTGCGAGGACATCGCCGTGCGCGACTGGGAGCGCACGCTCGCGGTCAATCTCACCGGACAGTTCCTGTGCGCGCAACGGGCGATTCCGTTACTGAAACAGAGCGCCAACGCGAGCATCGCGAACC
>JALZAO010000280.1 GCA_030948305.1 Pseudomonadota bacterium | reverse complement strand
CCGCACGCTCCTCGCGCGCGGCGATACCATCGCCACGGATTTTCAATATCCGAATGAAAAACGGCAGCGTCGTCGCGTTGAGCAACAAGGTGACCACGATGACGCTTGCCGCGAGCAGGATCAGGAGCTCGCGGCCGGGAAAAGGAGCGCCGGTGGCAGTCGTCAGCGGTGTCGACAGCGCGGCGGCGAGGGTCACCGATCCGCGGACACCGGCCCAGCCGACGATAAAAACATTTCGCGGTCGGTACGGGCCCTCACGATCGCGGATTCGCTTCGACAGCCGAAACGGCAGGTAGGACACCGGGAACACCCACGCCAGGCGCAACGCCATCACCGCCGCCGACAAAACGAGTGCGTAGCCGGCCAGGCCGATCACCGCGGCGCGGGAAAGCCCTTCGACCACCAAATGAAGCTGAACGCCCAGAAGCAGAAAGACCAGACCGTTGAACGCGAACTGCAGCATTCTCCATACTTCCCACGAATGCGCCCGCGTCGGCGCATCGATGAAGCGCGTGTCGTGCGCTCCCGCGTACAGTGCAGCGCCAACGACGGCCAGGATGCTGCCGACCTGCGCGGCTTCGGCGGCAAGATAAGCGGCGAACGGCGTGAGCAGCGAGAGCACGGTGAGAATGAGCGGATCGTCGATGCAAAAGCGGGTGAGGCCGACCCGCAAGCGCCCGATCAGCCACGCGACCGCTAGACCGAGCGCAAATCCGCCGCCCGACTGGATAAAGAACTGCACTGCTGCATCGTTCCAGCTGAAGGCGCCGGTGGCGGCCGCGGCAATCGCAAATTTGAACGCCACCAGTCCGGACGCGTCGTTGATGAGGCTCTCGCCCCTGAGCACCGTCGTGACCCGCGACGGCACCTTGAGCCTGGACGTGATCGCGCTTACCGATACGGCATCGGTAGGGGAGATCACCGCGCCGAGCGCGAACGCGGCGGACAGCGGCAGCGACGGTATCAGCCAGTGCATCAGATAGCCGACCACCACCGTGGTCAGAAAAACGAGGCCAAACGCGAGCAGCAGCACCGGGCGCAGCGCCCGCATCAGATCGCGCTTCGGGATCAACCATCCGTCGGCGAAAAGAAGCGGGGGGATGAACAGAAGGAAAAAGACATCGGGCTCGATTCGAAGCTCGTCGAAGCCCGGAAGGTAGGACAGCGCGATGCCGCCGGCGACCAGGAGAATCGGCAGCGGAATGGGGATCCACTTGCCGAGTGCGGCCACCGCGGCGACGGCGAGCAGCAATCCAAGCGTGATTTCGATGATACCCACGAGCGGATGGTAGCTCAGCGGGCTGCCGTTCCGGAAGGCGTCGCGTGACAGCGCGCTGACACGAAGCCCGCAAGCTGGAAGTTCAGCCCCGGAAGCTTTAGAAGCCGCGGCCGCCCGTGGCGAGGTACTCTTTTTCCTCCGCGGTCGATTCGCGGCCGAGAATGGCGTTGCGATGCGGATAACGGCCGAAGCGGCGAATCATCTCAGCGTGGCGCTCGGCCCACACCACCGGCTCGCTCAAGCCGGTCTCGTCAGAGAGTCGCGCGAACAGGTCCAGCGAAGTTTGCTGCGCGGCAGGGTCCTCGGCGTGCTCGAACGGCATGTACAGAAACCAGCGCTCGACCGGGATCAGTGATCGATCGTCCCCGTTTGCGACCGTGGCCCTCGATATGCCGAGCGCCAGGACGTCGCCGGAGAAGGCGCGGGGCGTTTCGCGGTAAATGTTGCGCGTAAACTGATCGAGCAAGAGCACGCGCGCGAGCGCACCGCGTGGCGAGGTCCATTCGCCGAATCCGCCCGCGAGCGCCGTCTCGACGGCGCCGCCGAACCGCGCACGGATCGCCTGATCGACCGACGCATCCTTGCGAAACCATAGTTCGCGGGTCTTGCCATGTTCCGCGCTCTCGTGTGGCGCGAACCAGAAATCGAGGATCTCGTCCTGCATGGGCATCGCTTGAGTGATGGGCTGATATAGTGACCGTATAGTGCCGATGTGCGCGCAACGCAAGTCCCGATGCTGCGCCGCGCATGAATGCCTTCCGATTTGCGATGCGAACTTCTTACCGCGATATTGCGCTCCTCGCCTGCTGTCAGGCGCTGCTGCTGATAAACAACGCCGGCCTCATCGCCATGAACGGCCTGGTCGGTTACGCGCTGGTCGACAACAAGGCGTTTGCGACGCTCGGCGCGACGAGCTTCGTCGTCGGATCGGCGCTGGCGGCGATGCCGGCGGCACTATGGATGGCGAAAGTCGGTCGCCGGCGCGGATTCATGACCGGCTCCGCCATCGCGGTCGTCGGCGCCGCCACGTGCGCGCTTGCGCTGTGGCTCGGAAGCTTTGCGCTGTTTTGCCTCGGCACCGCGGTGATCGGCATCTACACCGCCTTCGGGCTCCAGTACCGTTTCGCGGCGGCCGAGGTCGCCGCGCCGGAATTCAGGGCCAAGGCCATTTCGCTGGTGCTGGCGGGCGGCATAGCCGGAGGCTTCCTGGGCCCTCAGGCAAGCCTGTGGGCAATGGACCTGCTGCCGGTTCGCTTCCTGGGTTCGTTCCTGGTCCTCTCGGCCATTGCGATCGTCGCGCTCGCAGTGCAGTCGCAAGTGCGCGTGCCGCCGCCAAGCATGGAAGAGACCCGCGGCGGCGGACGTCCCTTGGCGCGGATCGCACGTCAGCCGGTGTTCATTGTCGCGGCGCTTTCCGCGGCGCTGGGCTACGGCATCATGAACCTGCTGATGACCGCGACGCCGCTGGCGATGAGCTTTTGCGGTCACCCGTTCAGTGCGGCGGCGTTTGTCATCGAGTGGCACGTGGTGGGAATGTATGCACCGGGGTTTTTCACCGGGTCCCTAATAAAGCGCTTCGGCGCGCTCAAGGTGACTGCCATCGGCATCGTGTTGATGGGCGCTTGCGTCGCGGTGGCGTTATCCGGCATCGCGCTGTGGCAGTTCTGGACGGCGCTCGTCCTTCTCGGCGTGGGCTGGAACTTCATGTACACCGGCGGGACGACACTGCTGATCGATGCTTACACCCCCGCCGAAAAAGCAAAGACCCAGGGCATGAACGATGTCATCAATCTTCACGGTGATGAGCATCT